>JBEAQW010000295.1:0-4874 GCA_041163725.1 Planctomycetota bacterium | reverse complement strand
CGTCGAGGAGGAACGCCGTGTGGCCGATGCCCGCGGAGATCTGCGTGATCGGCGCGAGGAAGCGCGAATTGGTCGCGCGGTTCTTGCCCCAGAGGACGAGGTCGTCGTCGGCGCGGACGGAGTGGCTTGCGGTGACGGCCGCGGTGGATGCGGCGATGGCGATGAAGAGCGAAGTGGGCGTACGCATGAGTCGAATCAGCATACATCTCACCGGCGCGGCCGCACGGATCTCTATGCCTTTGCGCCGCGATTCGGCCGCTTGCCGCGGCCGGTCGCCGATTCTCGGGCGCGCCGCTCGCGCCGCAGCGCGCCGACGAACGCACCGCCGCGCCAGTCCTCGGTGAGCATCGACCAGCACTCGTGGTCGCGCCAGAGACCGTCGATCTCGATCAGGCCGCGCAGCAGTCCCTCGCGGGTGAAGCCGAGGGCGCGCACGAGCGTGATCGATCGCCGGTTCGCGGGCAGGATGTTCGCGGCGACCCGGTGCAGGCCGCGGTCTTCGAAGGCATGGTCGAGGAGGGCGGCGACGGCGTCGCGCATCAGCCCCCGGCCGGTTTCCCCTTCCGCGAGCCAGTAGCCGCAGTGGCAGTCGAGGCTCGGCCACTCCGCGATTCCGCCGAGGCTCGCGACGCCGACCATGCGGCCGTCGTCCTTCGCGCAGACGAGCAGACGCAGCCTCGCGCCGGTATCGGCGTGGGGGAGGAGCATGCGCTTGAAGCGCGTCGCGAAGCCGACCTCGGTTCCGCGGGCGGTGCGTGGCATCCAGGGCGCGAGATGCGCGCGCGAACGCTCGAGCATGTCGATGAACGCGGGACCGTCCGACTCGCGCGCGAAGCGCAGCAGCGTGCGCGCGCCGATGCGCACGACGCCTTCGGCGCGATCGCGCGCGCCGGGCTTCTCCGAAGGCGCAGGCGTCGTCGGCACGGTCGGCGGAGCTTGCATGAGCGGAGCGTATGCTCTCGCCATGCGCGCTGCTCGAGCACTGGTCATTCGGTTCGCGATTCCCCTCGTGGTTCCATCCGTGATGCTGCTCGCCGCCTCCGGCGTGTACGCGGGCGATTCGGATGGGCGTGCACCGACGCCCGAGCGCGAGACGGCCGGCGAGATCGCGCGTGCCTCCCTCGAGCGGCATTTCCTCCGTGGCGCGGTGTGTGCGCTCGTCGGCAAGGAGGGCGTCCGCGACATCGGAGCAGCGGGCCTGCGGCGCAAGGGTTCGACCGACGCGATCACGGTGGACGACCGCATGCATCTCGGTTCGTGCACCAAGGCCTTCACGGCCACGCTCGCCGCGGTGCTCGTCGCCGACGGAGCGATCCGCTGGGATTCGACCGTCGGCGAGGTGCTGGGCGACTCGATTCCCGACCTCGCGCAGCTCTGGCGCGACAAGACGCTCGAGGCGCTGCTCCGTCACCGCGCCGGCGCGCCTCCTGAGCCCGAGGCGACTGCGTGGCGCGCCGCGTTCGCCTGCCGCGGCACGCCGCGCGAGTGCCGCGCTGCGTTCGTGCAGTCGTTGCTCACGCGCGCGCCCTCGGGGAAGCCGGGCGCGTACGCGTACTCGAACCAGGGATACGCGATCGCCGGGCACATGCTCGAGGTGGTGGCGGACAAGGACTACGAGACCCTGCTCGTCGAGCGCGTGCTCGCCCCGCTCGGCATCACGCGCGCGGGTTTCGGCGTACCGAAGGCGATCGATCCCGCGTCGCCGTGGGGTCACAACCCGGACGGCATGCCGATGGACATCGACAATCCGAACGCGATCGCGCCCGCCGGCACGCTGCACATGCCGCTCGGCGACTGGGCGAAGTTCATCGCATTCCACCTCGGCGCCGAAGCGCCCGCCGCACTTTCCGGAGCAGCGGGTCAACTGAAGAAGCTGCACGAGGCGTCGACCGAGGAGCCGCACGAGGCGCTCGGGTGGAAGACCGCCAACCGCGAGTGGGGCGGCGCGGTCCTGACCCACGCGGGTTCGAACACCAAGTGGTTCTGCGTCGCGTGGCTGGCTCCCGAGCGCGGTTTCGCGGTGCTCGCTGCCGTCAACCAGGGCGGCGATCGGCCGCAGCAGGGCTGCGACGAGATGTGCTCGGCACTGATCCGGATGGAGGAGGCGCGCGCCGCGGGCGCCTCGAAAGTCCGAGAAGCGCCCTGATCCCACGGCGCGCGGGAAAATCGGGAACTTCGCATCGGGCGGTGAACCCCCGCGGCGCGGCGCGGCCTCAGACGACCGCAATCGCTCCGCGTCGCGCGATCGGCTGGATGTGCAGTGAGAGCCGGAACCGCGCACGCGACAGTTTGGGGCATCTCAGGGGTAACCGCCGCCGATCGGATTGGGTCGGCGGCGGTTTTTCATTCCCACAGTCGATCCGGCGATTCCGCGGGAGGGACCTGACGGTCCTCTTGCGATTCTTGGATCCGCGCTGCATACTATGCCGAACATAGTATTGGAGATCCACCCATGGCCGAAGACCAGTTCATCCGCGGTGCAGGCATGCTCGCCGTCCTCAAGGTGCTCGAGGGCGGTGAGCTCTACGGCTACGCCATCGTCGAGGCGCTCGGGCGCACGAAGGGCGAGGCGCTGCATCTCGGGCAGTCGACCGTGTACCCGATGCTCTACAACCTCGAGGCGAAGGGCCTGATCCGCTCGCGCTGGGACGAGTCGGGCGCGCGGCCACGCAAGTACTACTCGCTCACGAAGGCCGGAAAGACGCGACTCGCCGACGACTCGGTGCAGTGGCGCGAGATCACGCGCGCGATGGCATCGCTCGGTCTCGAGTGGTCGGGTGCGCGCCCGGCCTTCGCATTCGCCTGACACACGGGAGACACCATGCTCGGAATCCTGATCCGTCGCCGCACCGCGCGTGCGGTCCGTGCGCGCATCGCCGAGGCGGAACTTCCCGCCCGCATCGCGGTCTGCATCGAGTCGGTTACGCGCGCCACGAGGCTGCGTCGCGACGAACAGCTCGATGTGGCGGCGGAACTCGCCTCGCACTTCCGCGAGGGACTCGCGGCCGGTCGCGGCGCCGACGAGCTGGTGCGCGACTTCGGCGAGGTGAAGCGGAGCGCCCGCGAGATCCGCCGTGCGGCGATCGCGAAGCGCGGTGCCGTCGATCGCGCCGTGGGAGCCGTCGCGCTCTGGTCGTCGCGTGGGCTTGTCGCGGTGCTCGTGTGGTACTTCGCATGGGCGACCGTGCTGCACTTCCGCCAGCCGACGATCTCGTTCGACGGCATCGCCGCGATCGAGTCGATGCGCGCGAAGCCGGGGCCGGAGGGGCGGGCTGTCGATCTCTACATCGCGGCGTTCGCCGATTCGACCGGCCGCTTCGACTCCGACGAGTTCGGCAACGATCTGCTCGCTGCGGAGAACGCGATCGAGCGCGCGGGATACGACGCGGCCTCGCTCGAGGAGGCGCGCGCGAGGCTCGCACCGCTTGCGGCGCGCATCGCCACGCTTCGCGGCGTGCGCGAGCGGCCCGTACTCGCGATGCCGCTTCGCCCGACGAGGGGGACCGAACCCGCGGTCTCGGACTTCTTCTGGGGCGATGATCAGCCCGACGCATTCAGGGACGCCACCCTCGACACCGGGCTTCTCGGCGTGCTGCTGCCGCAGCTCGCGCTGCTCCGGTCGTCGGGACGCCTGCTCGCGACCGACGCGGCGCTTGCCGCGATCGACGGACGCTGCGCCGACTTCCTCGCCGATATCGAGGCGATGCTCACGGCCTCCGCACATGCGGGCGAGGACAACTTCCTGATCGGCAGGCTGGTGGAGTGCGCGATGCGCACGATGGCCGCGCGCACGGTGGTGTCGGCGATCGAGAACCACGCCGAGGCGTTCGACGATGCGACGCTCGTCGCGCTGCGGAGGCTGCTGGATCGGAACGCGGTCGACATCGGCCCGAGCTTCGACGCCGAGTCGATGTTCGTGCGCGATGTGCTGCAGCGGATCTACACCGACGACGGCGACGGCGACGGAGTGCTGCTCGCGTCGGCCGCGCTGCGGTGGACGCAGCTGGCGGTTGTCGGCGACGGCCGCGCGATGGGCGGCGGGCTGTTCGATGGCGACGGCGTTGCGGCGACCTTCGTGCTGTCGCCCGCTGCCGCGATGATCGCGCCGTCGCGCGCCGAGGTCAGCGCCCATCTCGCGCAGCACTACGCGAGGCTTCGTGCGGCGAGTGCAATGGAGGACGCCGATGCGGCGCGTGCCGAGCTCACGACGATCGACCGCGAGCTCGAGGAGCGGAACTCGGAGTTCTATCCCATCTCGATGCTCGTGCCCGCGATGTCGCGCGCGGCCTTCGTGCCGCGCGCGCTGCGTGCGGAGACCGATGCGGCGATCGCCGCTGTGGAGCTCGAGCGCTTCCGACGGGCCGAGGCGCGCTGGCCGCGCGACCTCGCGGAGCTCGAGCGCTTCGCGGGACGCGCGCTGGGAGGCGCGGGTGGTTCGGCGTTCGCGTGGAGGTACGCGGTCGTCGACGGTCGGCCGCTCCTCTACGACGCGGGCATCGACCTGATCGACGACCGTGCGCATGGACCGGCCGAGCATCGTCCGGAATCAGAGCCACTGGTCGCGCTCTCGGCGGTCGCCGGCGATGGAGCGCTTGCGGTCGGTGCGTCGGGCCCTGTGACGATGCGTTCGGCGGCGTCGATCGCCTTCGATTCGCCGCTGCGACCGGGCTGCGCCATGCCGCGGGAGGCGTCGACCCTCTCGCGCGACGGCGACACGATCCGTGTGTGGTGGAAGTCGCGCGCGTGCGGGCCATCGCGCGTCGTGCCGGCCTGCGAGTGACGCTCAGCGCGGCGCGATGATCGCGGCGAGCCTTCCGCTTGCGGCGCCGTCGCGGCGGAAGCTGTGAAAGCGCGCGCGGTCGGCATAGGTGCAC
>JBEAQW010000294.1:0-7980 GCA_041163725.1 Planctomycetota bacterium | reverse complement strand
CGCTGTTCGCTCGGCGAGCGACCAGGCATGAATGGAGTCGACAGCTTGATGGTGGCGCGGATGATCTGCCCATCCCCACTTGGATTGAGTCGAACAGACGCGATTCGCTTGATCCACGGCTCCGCGTCGATCCGGAAGATCAGGTTGTAAATCCTTTCCAGAGTGCCGCTTGCGATGACCGTGGCCTCGACCTCTACAAAGTCGACTTCGTCTCTCAGCTTCGCACCTTCGCGTGATTTGAACTCTTTCTTCGCGGGCGTTGGTCGTCCGACGGAGGTTCCGGTCGTCACGGAGAAGTCAGTCAGACCCAATTGTTCGCATGCGCGATTCAGTCGGCGACGGAACTCACTGTCGACCGCCTCGAGCGTCGACCCGAGGGTCTGGTCCGCAAGTTCCTGAAGCCGCGCATCGAGTTCGGGCCGCGCCTTCGACTTCGCGACGGCGTCGGTCAGGACCGCTCGGTACTTCTCGATGTTGGCGAGTGTGGTCTCACGCTCGGGGGCGAGCCGTCCCTCACCGACGAGATATCCCGAGCCGACGCCGAGTACCGCACCGGCCGTGAGCGAGATCGCCAACCAGTGACGCCTGAACCATCGCACGGCGTTCGATACGCGGGCAACAAGCGCGCTCATGGCTGCGCCCCCTTCGCGTCGCTGGGCTTCGCGGGGTCCGGCGGCGTGAGGTTGGGCGTCCGGAGCGTGTAGGCGAACGGATACGGGAGCCGCCTTCCTCCGCGCGCGTCGGCTCCCGACGATCCGATGGTGTAGCCCTTCTCCTTGACGAGCGTGTCGCGCAGCGCGTCGGCGGTGGCGCGGTCCTTCGCCTCGCCATCGAGCACGAAGCGGAGCTCGGGCTTGGCGACCATCTTGCCACCCTCGGTGTAGTCGATGTCGGTGCCGTCGATCTGCACCGTCAGGCTGTCGAGCACCACGCTCGACGGATCGGGTGCGAAGCGGCGCAGCGCGTCGAAGTGCGCGAGCCAGTCGGGAACGACCGTCTTGTATGCGTCGATGTGGCGCGCCCGCAGCTCGTCACGCTGGAACCGCAAGCGCACCGGCTCGGCGTTGCGCGCCTTCGAGAGCAGGTCGTCGTGGCGCTCCTCGAGCGTCCGCCACGATCGGATTCCGAGCGTGTAGCCCGCGATCGCCGCGATGACGACGGCGCCGACGACCATGAGCATGCGCTCGCGCGCGCGCGCGGCGACATCGATCTGCGGCGTGGGATGCAGCAGGTTGATCGCGTTGCCTGCGTGCTCGACCGCATGCTCGTCCTCGAGCAGCAGGCCCGCCAGCGGAAGGCACGACGCGCACGCACGCTCGCGCACATCGGGCGAGGCGAAGGCGATGCGCGGATGCGCGTCGAGCCGCGTCGCGCTGCATGCGGCGATCGACGCGACCTGCGGCGCGAGCGAGGCGACCAGCGAGCGCTCACCGGCGATCACGATGCGGTCGAGCGCGAGTCCGGGGATCGAGGTGCGCAGCGCCGCCATCAGGCGTCGGAATTCGACAAGCGCCGCGGAGACGGCCTGTTCGCCGGGAACGGGCGCCATTCCCGCACCGCGCGAGTGGAGGAGTTCGCCCTCGCGGACGAGCGCGCACTCGAGGCTGCCCGGCGTGAAATCAAGCGCGAGCGTCGTACCCGAGGCGAGCGTGTCGCTCGTCCGCACGAGTGCGAGCATGCCGAGTACGCGGGCGGAGACGCGCACGGCCGGCGCTCCGGCACGCGCGCACGCCTCCTGCACGCGCGATCTCGCGGCCCCCGCGGCGATGACGGCGGTCGTCTGGTCGGCGACCGCCGAGCGCTGGAAGTCACCGGTGCACTCGACGCCTTCAATGGTGTAGTCGCGCAGGAGCGCGATATGCGCCATGCTCCGCAACTCGGCCTCGTCGTCGCTCGGCAGCTCGATGCGTCCGACGAGCACCGACTCGCGCGGAAGCGCCACGATCGCGGGCGCTCCGGGAAGTCCGAGGAGCGCGCGCACATCGGGCCGCACGCCGTCGTCGTCCCACCTTTCATCGGCGACGCTCGTGACGGTGATGCGACCCGTCGCGCGGTCGCAGGCGATGCCGCGGATCCACTGCGCGCCCGCATCGATCGCGATACGGCGCGCATCGCCCTTCACGCGCCTGCCGCGGAAGGGCTTCGCGGGCGACCAGCGTGGGGTGGCGTCGGTCGCGGGTGATTCGTTCTTGGCGGGATCGGGCATGGCAGGTCTGAGACGGAATCGGGTCGCGATCGGGAGTTGGGAACGGAACGCGACCCGCGAAGACTAGCGCCGCGGCGACGACGAGGAAGGAAGCGAGGAGGTTGGCGCGGCGATATCCCGCCCGATCGGCGCCGTGCGTTCCCGCGACGGAGGCGCCGCGATTGTCGCGTCCACCGTTGGCAAGTCAAAGCGCGGAGCACGGAATCCGGGAGTCGGACGGAACATCGTGTCGGCGACTTCGGGGACGGCCTCCTCCGTCAGGGCGCTGGTCTCGGCCTCGGTTGGAGCCGACGCCCGCTCACCTTCGCCCGACGCCTGCCGCATGAGTCGCGCGATGGCGCGCGCGGTCGGCAGCAGCGCCACATCGCGCAGGTAGGCGATGCGCGGCTCGGCGCGCGAGACATCCACGATGCAGTCGAACGCGTAGACGCTCGCGGGCTCGGGCTCGAGGGCGGCGCTCCGCTCGTCCGCCGCGACGATCCTGGACTCGACGCGGAACCGCCAGAGCGCAGAGCGGTGCGTGATCCGGCCTGCGACGGCCGCGTAGTCCTCGAGCGACAGGACCCTGCGCGACACCAGCCAGCTCGTTCCCCGACGCTCCTCGTCCTCGAGCGTGTCGCGCAGGTCGACGATGCGGGCGGCCGCATCGGTGCCGATTCCCTCGATCGCGGCGAGCACGCGGACATCCGCACGCACGATGTCGACGCGCGGAATGCCGTGCGATCCAGGCTCGGTCGTGCACTCGTTGAGGATCTCGTCGACGCGGCCGAGGCCGACGCCGCGGCCAACGAGGGCGGTCACGATGGCTCCATCGTCCTTGCGACGGTTCCGGTCCTTCACGAGCGCCTGGAGCGCCTCTCGCTCGGCGTCGTCGAAGAGTTCGAGCGAGGCCTCGGCCGCACCGCCCGCGGCGGATTCGTTGAACGCATCGACGAGGTCGAGCCGCGACACCCCGAGATCGTCGACGAGGGGTTCCGCTCCGTGTGCCGTCATGAGCGCGATCAACGGCGGTGCGAGCGAGGCACCGGCCGCACCCGCTCCCTCGTCGTTCTCGTCGCGCTCATCCCCGAGAAGCCGCGCGGGACCGAGTGCGGCCTCGAGCGCCGCCTCCGTGTCGATCCCGGCATCGCCTCCGTCCGCAAGCGCGACGAGTGCGTCGACCGAATCGACCGGACGCCGCGCGAGGACAGATTCGAGCAGCTCGCGCGAGACATCCGCGGCACCATCGACCAGTGCGTCGATCGCGGCGTGGTCGAGCACCGATGCGTCGAGCTTCGCCGACTCGCTCGCGAACGGCCGCCCGTCCCACTGCGGAACGAGGCGGACCTCGATTTGACGCGGACCATCGGGAACCGCCGTCAGCAGTTCTTCGCCATCGGGCGCGCCGCCCTGGAGAAGCGCGAGGCGCTGCGCGGCGAGCCGATCGGCCGCGAGCGCGACCCCATCGAGCGCCGCATCGCGCAGCCTGCGCTCGAGATCCGCCGCGCGCGCACTGACCGACGCGGCGCGGGCCGCGAAGATCGCACCCGTGGCGACGAAGATGGCCGCCGCGATGACGACGAGCACCGCGATCAGCACGAAGCCGCGCCTCATCGACGATCCTCCCCGCCCGACACCGCGCCATCACCCTCGTCGAGAATCGAACGGATCGCGAGCGGATCGGCCTTCGGACCTCCCGTGCAGCGGAAGAAGCGGCGGCGATCGGGCGGCGGCTCCGAGAGTGGCAGCGCGTCCGCATCCGGATCGTCGCGCACGGCATCATCGATCGCTTCGCCACGGTCGAACCAGAGCGCGACCTCGATGCCGACCGGAAACGACTGCTCTGCGCCCGAGTCGAACGAATCCTCCCATCCCCGCTCGGCGAGGTAGCGGATGCGCATGCGCCGCACGGGTGCCGAGAGCGTGTCTGCAAGCGTGCCGCGCACGATCGAGATGCGCCGGCCGGATGTATCGAAGGCGATGCTGACCTCGGACTCGCCGCTGAAGGCGGGCCTGCCATCGTTGCCGAGGCCGACCGCCGCGCGGACGAAGCGGAGCGTCGTCGCGTCACCCGAGACACCGCTTCCGAGCGACGGACTCGCGACGACCGCCGTCGCGCACCCGCGCTCGAGTGCGGTGAAGAGCGCCTCCGTGCACTCGATCTCACGCGAGAGGCGCGCGAGCCGCGCGCGCGTGTCGCCGAGGTTGGTCGTGAAGAGTGCGAGGGCCGAAAGCAGCGCGACCGCGATGGCGACACCCACCATCGCCTCGAGCAGCGAGAATCCGCGGCGGCGATGGGCACGGCACGCGTTCATCGGTCGCGGCTTCCCCCGCGCTCGCGCAGCGTGATCCAGCGCTCGTGCTCGAGCACGATCGGTGGTTCGGACTCTCCCGGCACGCTCATGTCGCGCACGATGGCGCGGGCGCGGGTGAGCTGCCCTTCGGAGCCTGCCTCGAGTTCGATGGTGACGGCGAGATCCGAGTCGCCGAAGCGCTCGTCACCAAGATCGCCGATCGCGACGAGTCCGGCGTCGAGCTCGGCGAGGCGCGACGACGCGAGGTCGAACGCGCGCGCACGCATCTCGGCGCGGCCGATGCCATCGAGCGCCGAACGAAGGGCCGAGAGGGCGAAGCTCGCCGCCGCGACGAAGAGCGCGATCGAAAGCAGCAGCTCGAGCAGCAATCCACCGCGGCGCGCGCGCACGCGCGAGCGTCGTCGAGGAAAGGACTCGGATGCCATGCCATCCATGCGGAAACCTCGCTCGCTCACATCCTGCCGGCGCCGGTGTCTCCGACGCGATGCGTCCGGTGCGTCTCGGCAACGGCGCGTGCGGCGATCGTGGCCGTGCTCAGTCCGCGTCGTCGAGGGACGGCGTGTCGGTCGGGCTGAATTCGTCTTCGAACTCGTCGGATGCCGACCGCGCGAACTCGTCGTCGGACGCCGGTTCCTCCTGCGCGACCTGGTGGGGAACGCCGGTCGAGCGATCCACCTTCATGGTGCGCAGCGTGCCGGCATCGGTCCGCAGCATGAACACGGGCGCGAAGAACACGGTGCCGTCGGGCAGGAAGATCGCAAGCGTCTGCTGGCCCGCAGGGACATCGGCCTGCGCCTCGGGCTCGTCGCGCGCCGGCGCGACGCGACTCACGGGCGCGAGATCCGCATCCGACTGCTCCGCGGATTCAAGCCCGAGCGCGATGCGCACTCCACGCGGGAGCTGCATGCTCGCCCACGATGCGTCGATCTCGTCCGCGGTGCCACCGTTCGCGCGACCGCGACCGGTCCGCGTCGGCGCGGAATCCTCGCCGCTCAGCATCCAGCGTGCGTTCACACGGCTCGCCTTGCCGTCGTACTCCGCGACCACCTCGACCGGACGGCCTTCCTCGCGCGCTGCCGCGCGGGCCATCATCATCTGCATGGTCAGCCCGTCCTCGGCGTTGTCGAGCTCGCGCGTTCCGAGCCAACCCATGGTCCACGGCACCGCGATGGCGGCGACGGCGATCACGATGCCGAGTCCGATCAGGATCTCGAGCAGCGAGAAACCCCGCTGCGCGGTGCGCGCATCGCGGGGCAGGCTGCTTCGACGGGAGATGGGATTCATCCAGCGCATGGAACTCGATTCGTGCCGCCGCGGGGTGGGCGACGGGAATCTCTCTATCGGCTCATGCGAGCCGCAACCGCAAACACATGGCCGCTCCGAAGCTCTCATTCGGCGGATCAGCCGCCGCTGCTCGAGCCCATGCCCGAGAACTCGCTGAACTCGTCTCCGGCCGCTTCCTTGCGCTGGTCGTGGTTCGAGATGTCGTCCTCGGTGCCTTCCTGACCATCGGGGCCGATCGAGATGATGTCGAACGGCTGACCCTCGATGATCGTGCTCGGCGCACGGAAGATCCACTCGTGTCCCCAGGTGTCCTTGGGCTTCGGCTCGGTGAGGTAGGTGCGCGTGTAGCGCGCCTTGTCGTCCTCGTCGGCGAGCGCGTCCTTCGACCAGAGCACCGCAAGCCCTTCCTCTTCCGAGGGGTAGCGCTTCATCTCGATGCGGAACTCGCCGAGGGCCTTCTCGAAGGTCTGGAGCTGCGCACGGGTCAGCTTGAGGTCGGCGCTCTCGCTCGCTCCGAGGAGGTTGACCGCCACGAGACCGCCGATCGCCAGCAGGATGCCGATCACGATCATGAGTTCGAGGATGGTGAAACCGCGACGGACGGGCACGGGACGACGGTGGTGCATACGCATGAAGAGCTCCTGAAAGCGGGCCCGAGTCTATCGCCAAGGTCCGCGGTGGTTCATCTCATTCGGGCCAATACTCGAATCGCATGGTCCGAGAACAGCCATTATAGGACGATTGCAGTCTCGGGAGCCGAGCGCTTCCGAGGTGGAGTGCCGTCGGCATCAGAGCTGGGACGACAGCTGCATCATCGGCACGACGAGCGCGAGGAAGATGAACATCACGAGCACCGAGATGAAGAGGAGCATCGCGGGCTCCATCAGCCGCAGCAGCGTCGAGAGCGTGCGGTCGATGCGCGCCTCGAGCGTGTCGGCCAGCCGGGTCAGGACCGACGGCAGCGTGTTCGCGCTCTCGCCGACCGTGATGATCTCGATGACATCCTCCGCGAAGAGCCCGCTGTCGGCGAGCGGCTGCGAGAGCTGCTCGCCCTGCCGCACCGAGTCGGCCGCGCGTTCGAGCGCACGCGAGAGCACCGGGTTGCCGGCGGACTCGCGCGCGATGTCGATCGCCTGGAGCATGGGAATGCCGTTCTCGAGCAGCGTGCCGAGCATGCGTGCGAACCGGGCGACGGCGATCGCCGAGGCGAGCGGTCCGACCATCGGTACGCGCAGCATCCGTTCGGCGAACCAGAAGCGGACCGATGGACGCCGCCACGCGCTCCACGCGGAGACGAGCGCGACAAGGAGCACGACCACCGTGAAGACGGCGTGGCGCGTGAACAGGTCGCTCGCACCGAGCAGGATGCGCGTGGCGAGCGGAAGGCTGGGGAGCTTGTCGAAGAAGTCCTCGAACTTCGGCACGAAGAACACGAGGGCCGCGACGACGACGGCGCAGCCGACGAGGAGCAGCACCACCGGATACATGAGGTTTCCGATGACCTTGCTGCGCAGGTCCGCCTGCTGCTCGAGCAGGGTCGCGAGGCGACCGAGGACGGGTTCGAGGAACGCGCCGCGTTCGCCGGCGCGGACCATCGCGATGTGCACCGGCGCGAAGACGCGCGGATGACGCTCCATCGCGTCGGCGAGACGCTCGCCCGACGAGATCCCGTCGCCCACTTCGTTCCATGCCTGCGCGAGCGTGGGATTCGACTTGCCGCGGCCGAGCAGCTTCAGTGCACGGAGCAGCGGAACGCCGGAGCGCAGAAGCTCGGAAAGCTGCCGGTAGCTTGCGCTCAGCGCGCGCACGCCCACGCGGCCGCCCGTGCGCGGTGCACCGGCGGGAGCGACGCGGATCGGGACGAGGCCCTTCGCGGCGAGATCGCCGAGCAGCACCTGCTCGCTCGCGGCGTCGACGCGTCCCTTGACGCGCCGGCCACCGGCGTCACGCGCGATGTAGTCGAACGAAGGCACGGCGCCATGGTAGAGGCAGGCAACGCGATGCGCGTCCCGCGAGCACCGGGATCAGCGCGCGCGTCGGCGACGACCGAAGAGGCCCGAACAGGCGAGGAGACCGATCGCACCCGGTGCAGGCACCGCGACCTGCTCGAACACGAGCTCGACGCCGTAGGACTCGCCGAGTCCCGCTTCGCCGATCTCGAGCCGCAGGCCTTGCGTCACGATGATTCCGCCGTAG
>JBEAQW010000293.1:0-11728 GCA_041163725.1 Planctomycetota bacterium | reverse complement strand
CTCGCGCGGCCTTTGGGAAAATCGCCTGTTCGTCGTCGACACCGTTCAGCTGCCGAAGCACTTGCTGACTTCGCTCCAGTTGACGACCTCCCACCACGCCTTGAGGTAGTCGGGGCGGCGGTTCTGGTAGTTGAGGTAGTACGCGTGCTCCCAGACATCGCATCCGAGGATCGGCGTGCCGATGCAGTCGGAGATGCCCTTCATGAGCGGATTGTCCTGGTTCGGGGTCGAGCAGACGGCGAGCTTGCCGTCCGCGGTCTTGCAGAGCCACGCCCAGCCGGAGCCGAAGCGGCCCGCGCCTGCGGCCGCGAACTTCTCCTTGAAGCCGTCCATCGATCCGAACGCCGCGTCGATCGCCGCCGCGAGCGCCGCGCTCGGCGCGCCGCCCTGGCCCTTCGGCGCCATCCACTTCCAGAACATCGAGTGGTTCCAGTGGCCGCCTCCGTTGTTGCGCACCGCGGTGCGGATCGACTCGGGGAGCGTCGCCACATTGCGGCAGAGGTCGTCGAGCGACATCGCCGCCGCCTCGGGATGGCCCTCGAGCGCCTTGTTGAGGTTCGTCACATACGCGTTGTGGTGCTTGGTGCGATGGATGTTCATCGTCATCGCGTCGATCGACGGCTCGAGCGCGTTCTCCGCGTACGGAAGCTCGGGAAGGGTGTGTGCCATGTTCTTCTTCGTCTCCTGCGTGGTGAGGCTGGTGGGTTCGATTCCGACGCGCGCGAGGGCGGGGGCGGCTGCGGCCCCGATCGCGCCGAGCGCGACCGATCCGAGGAACGCGCGGCGGTTGGTTCCGTTGGTGGGTTCGTCGTTCTGCATGGGGTTCTCCCGGGGAGGGGAGGATAGCCATCTCGGCTACGCTGTGAGGCATGTCCGACGCGGCATTCCGCATGATCGACGCGAATCTGAACCGTGCGCGCGAAGCGATCCGCACGATCGAGGATGTCGCTCGGTTCGCGTGGAACGATCATGCGATCGCGTCGGCCGCGAAGGAGCTCAGGCACGGGCTTCAGTCGGCGACCGCGGCGATTTCCCCGAGCCGGCTCGCGCTTTCACGCGATGTCGATGGAGATGTCGGGACGACGACCGTCGGCGCGAACGAGTATCGCCGCGACGATCTCGGCGCCGTGGCGATCGCGGCGGGGAAGCGGCTGACCGAGGCGCTGCGCGTGATCGAGGAGGCGTCGAAGTCGCTCGATCCGTCCGCGGGCGCGCCCGCCGCGCGCGACATCGAGTCGATCCGCTACGCCGCGTACGCGCTCGACGCCCGCGTGACCGTGCGCGCGTCGTGCGCGCAGCCGCGGCAGTGGCGGCTGTGCGTGCTGGTGACGCGCGCGCTCTGCCGCCAGCCGTGGGAGCGCGTCGTCGAGGCCGCCATCGCCGGCGGCGCCGACGCCATCCAGATCCGCGAGAAGGAGCTCGACGCGCGTGAACTCGTGGCGCAGGCGCGCGCGGCCCGCGCGATCTGCGCGCCGCGCGGAGTCGCGCTCATCGTGAACGATCGGCTCGATGCCGCGCTCGCCGCGGGTGCCGATGGCGTGCATCTCGGGGTCGACGACCTGCCGGTGCGCGATGCGCGCCGGATCGCGGGCGCGTCGCTCTTCATCGGCGCGAGCACCCATTCGCTCGACGAGGCGCGCGCCGCGATCGATGCAGGTGCCGACCACTGCGGCGTCGGGGCGATGTACGAGTCCTCGCTCAAGCCCGGTCTCGCGCCGACGGGCGAGGCGTATCTGCGCGCGTTCGTCGCGGAGTTCCCGCAGGTTCCGCACCTCGCGATCGGCGGCATCGCGCCGGGGCGCATCGCGGCGCTCGCGCGCGCTGGCTGCCGGGGCGTCGCCGTCTCGAGCGCGGTCTGCGCAGCCGACGATCCCGCGTCGGTCGCCCGTGCGATCATCGCGGAGCTCGTTCCGTGAACGCCGCGGCCGTCCGCGATGTCCGACTCGTCCTGCTCGGAACGGGCACCTCCGCCGGCGTTCCCGTGATCGGCTGCGATTGCGCGGTCTGCCGTTCCGATGATCCGCGCGATCGTCGTACGCGCTCGGGTGCCGCGCTCCTCTTCACCGATCCCGATGGGCACGAGCGCGTCGTCCTCCTCGACTGCGGGCCCGATCACCGCGAGCACAGCCTCCGGCTGCGCCTCAAGCGCACCGACGCGATCTTCTTCACGCACGACCATGTCGACCACACCTTCGGCCTCGACGATGTGCGACGCTACAACGCGCTCATGCACGCGCCCATCGAGGTGTTCGCCGACTCGCGCACACGCGACTTCCTCGAGCGGGTGTACCGGCACATCTTCCGGCGGCACGAGAATGTGAACGACTCGTTCGTGGCCGACCTCGTGGTGCGCACGATCCGCGCGGGCGAGCCCGTCGACTTCCGCGGGCTCCGCATCACGCCCTTCGAGGTGCTGCACGGTCGGCTGCCCGTGCTCGCGTTCCGGATCGAGGCGCTCGACGGGTCCGGCCGGGTCGCGTCGGAGCAGCCGGGCCCGCTTCCGCTCGCCTATTGCACCGACCTCTCCGCGATGCCGCCCGCGGCGTGGCCGATGCTGCGTGGCCTCGAGACGCTCGTGCTCGATTGCCTCCGCTACCGCGCGCATCCGACCCACCTGACCGTGGCGCAGGCCACGGGCATCGCCCGGGAAGCCGGGGCGCGGCGCAGCGTGTTTGTGCACATGACCCACGACATCCGCCACGCCGAGCTGTCGGCGGAACTCCCTGATGGCGTGGAACTTGGGTACGACGGCCTCGTCCTCGACGGCGCCTGAACGCGGCCGCCGAGCCGCACCCGAGCCGCCCCGAATCGCGCCTGCACCTGCTATCATCTGCGCCCCTATGGCACAGATCCGTGAGCTCAAGAAGCGCATGGTCGCGGTGCGCACCATCCAGCGCATCACCAAGACCATGCAGATGATCGCGACCGCGAAGTTCACCGCGGCGCTTTCCCGCGCGAAGGCGACGCGGCCCTACACCGACCGCATCCGCGGTCTGGTGGGCGAGGTCGCCGCCGCTGCGGGAGACGACTTCTCGCATCCCCTGATGAAGTCGCCCGCGACGCCGGCGAAGAAGGAGCTCGTGCTCGTCGTGACCTCCGACCGCGGTCTCTGCGGCGCGTACAACGGCAATGTGCTTCGCAAGGCGAACCTGCTGGTGAAGTCGCTCAAGGCCGAGGGCAAGGCCGTCCATCTCGAGACCGTCGGCAAGAAGGCCGTCGCGTACTTCCGCTTCGCGAAGGTCGATGTGTCCGAGCGCCACACCTTCGGCGACAAGCCGCAGTTCGCGCAGGTCGAGGCGCTCGCGAAGCGCCTGATGGCCGACTTCTCCGCCGGCAAGTTCGACGCGGTGCATGTCGTGTACATGCGCTTCATCACCAACGCGCGCCAGGTGCCCGAGACGATGCAGCTGCTTCCCCTCGCGGCTCCCGCGCAGTCCGGTGGCGGCGCGGCCAACTACGAGTTCAGCCCGTCCGGCGCCGAGCTCCTCGGCGACCTCCTGCCGAAGTCCGTCGTCGTCTCGCTCTTCCAGGCGTTCAACGATGCCGCGGTCAGCGAGCATGTCATGCGCATGGTGTCGATGAAGGCTGCGACGGACAACGCCGCGGGCCTCGGCCGCACCATCCGCCGCAACTTCAACCGCGCGCGCCAGGCACGCATCACCACCGAGCTCACCGAGATCGTGGCGGGTGCTGCAGCGCTCGAGTGATCGCCGGCGAGACCCATTGAAAGACGACACACGCCGCGCGGCCCCGCGCGGCGTGTGTCCTTCCCGGAAGGGCGAGCTCTCGGGTGGCCGCAGCCACCATGCTTCTTCAGCGTACCGTCACTTGCCCACGGTGACCGGATTTCCGTCGGCCTGCCAGGCCTTCAGTCCGCCGACCACGCAGTAGACCTTCTTGTATCCGAGCTCGAGCAGTCGCTTCGCGGCCGCGCGCGCCATCACATCGTCGTAGTCGGTGTCGTAGACGATGAACGCGTCGTATCCCTTGCACGCGACCTCGTGGGTGCGCTCGATCTCGGGGAAGGGGATGTTCGTCGCCTGCGGGATATGGCCCTTCGCGAACTCCGCGGGCGTGCGCGGGTCGAGCCACAGCACGCGGACGGGCTCCTTGACGAACGCGCCCTTGGTCTCCGCGGCGATCGCGATGACCTCCGCGGGCTGGCGGTACACGAGGTCTCGGTCGCTCGTCGCATGCGTGCAGCCCGGCAGGGTCGACAGCAGGCCTGCGGCAAGGACGGCGACGGGGGTGTAGCCCGGAACCCGGCGGAACGCATGTGAAATACGGCGCATCGTCATGGTCGTGGAAATCGGTCTGGAATAGGATCGCGGCCTGCACGCTCCGCACGGAGCGTGAACGCGAGTGTCGCGTATTCCCGCGCGTGCGTGGGGTGGCGCGGCCGACCGATCCGATTTTTCCCGCCGAACTCCACCATGCTGACTTTCCTCGCATCCGACTTCCGCATGCATCTCCTCCGAACGGTCGCAGCCGTCGCGCCGCTGGTGCTCCTTCCTGTACCCGCCGCGGCGCAGGGAGTCCCCGGAGTGGGCTCGCGTCCAGCTGCGCCCGAGCGCAAGGTGAAGGAGCCGCGAACCGGTGAGGACGCGGTGAGGATGACAGCCGGTGTCGTCGGCGAGCCGCGCGCAGGCGCGACCGTTCGCATCGCGGCGACCTTCGACATCGTCCCGGGCTGGCACATCTACTGGGAGAGCGCCGGCGAGTCGGGTTCGCCCACGCAGCTCGAGGTCGACCTTCCCGATGGCTGCAGCATCGTGTCCATCGAGCGCGGCCGGCCGCGCGTGGATTTCCCCGCGCCCGCCGTGTTCCGCAAGGGTGAGACCACCTTCGGCTACGAGGACAGCGTGACCCTCTCGCTCGAAGTGAAGTTGCCCGACACGATGCCGGCCGGCGGGACGCTGACCGCGCGCGTCCGCGGCAACTGGCTCGTGTGCAAGGAAATCTGCCTGATGGGCCGGGGAGAAGCCACCGTCGACCTGCTCGCGCCCGCCCCGGCCGACTCGGCGATCGCGCGTGGGCTCGCCGACGCGTTCGCGCGCCTGCCGAAGCCGCTTCCCGCCGAGTGGAAGGTCCGGCTCGAGTCGGTGACCGCGGATTCCGCGGTCCTCGCCGTCGATGCTCCCCCCTCGGTTCCCGCGGGTGCGTCATGGGAGATCCTCCCGAGGGATACGCCCGGAGTCCTTCTTGAATCGGGTTACATCGTGGAGGCGAAGGGACACGGCGTTCGCGTACCCTTGAGCGTGTCGAGGGACAACGCCCTCGGCGGCGAACTGGCCTTCTCCGGCGTGATCGTCCTCGGAGGCGCCGAATCCGGCAAGAACCGTCGGGCCTTCTCGTTCACCATCCCCATTCCCGATCCCGCATCCAAGTCATGATTCGCCCGCCGTTCCGGGCCGGGCCGATTCGAGAGACCGTCAACAACAGGAGCCTCGCAACACCATGAACAAGTTCCTCAGCATCGTTCTCGCAAGCACGCTCGCCATCGGTGTGTCCTCCCTCGCGGTGGCACAGGACGGCGGCAAGGAAGGTCGCGGCGAGCGCCGCGCGCAGCGCGCGGGCGCGAAGTCCGACGGCGCGAAGGTCGGCGAGGCCGCCCCGAGCTTCACCCTCAAGACCGCCGACGGCAAGGACTGGAGCCTCTCCGACGCGGCCGGCAAGGTCGTCGTGATCGAGTGGATCAACCCCGAGTGCCCGGTCTGCGAGCGCGTCATGAAGGACGGCACCGTCGCGAACACCATCAAGGGCGTGAAGGCGCAGTTCCCCGACGCGGTCTACCTCGCGATCAACTCGAGCGCGTCGCGCCCGTCGAGCTTCGACGCGACGCCGGAGTACCTCAAGAAGAACAACATCGACATCGCGGCGCTGTTCGATCGCGATGGCAAGGTCGGCAAGTCGTACGGTGCGCGCACCACGCCGCACTGCTTCGTGATCGATGCCAACGGCGTGCTCGTCTACAAGGGCGCGATCGACAACAGCCAGGGCGGCGACGGCAAGACGAACTATGTCGTGCAGGCCGTGACGCAGCTCAAGAAGGGCGAGTCGGTCTCCCCGAAGGAGACCAAGCCCTTCGGCTGCGGCGTGAAGTACTGAGCCGCCGCCGACAGGCGTACAGATGAAAGCCGCCCCGCGCGATCGCGCGGGGCGGCTGTGTTTTCACTCTTGGGGCGTTCTCTCTCGGGGCTTTCACCCTTCGTGCGATGTACGGCTCGTATCCGCACGTCGACGCGCGGTACGCGCCGCGACGCCCGCCTACTGCAGCGAGACGGGAATCACCACATAGGTGAAGTCGCTGCCGACCTTGAACACGCCCGGCTTGTTCGGAGCCTTGAACTCGATCACGACCTGCTCGCTGTCGATGACCTTGAGCACATCGCCGATGAAGCTCGGGTTGAACGCGATCTCGATCGGCTCGCCCTGGTACTCGACGCCGTCGATCCGGACCTCGGACTCGCCGATCTCGGGCGTCCGGCTCGAGAGGGTGAGCTGCTTCTGCGCGAAGCTCAGGCGCACGCCCTTCGACTCCTCGTTGGTGAGCAGCGCGGCGCGGCGGATCGCGCCGCCGAGTTCCGCGGCATCGCAGGTCGCGCGGCGGTCGTGCTCCTTGGGGATGACATCCTCGAAGGGAGGGAACTGGCGCTCGTCGAGCTTGGAGACGAGCGTCGCGCCGGAGGCCGCGTCGCCCACCTGGAAGAACACCTGGTTGCCGTCGCGCAGGATCTTCACGGCGGCCTCGGGGTCGGTCATCAGGCGCAGCAGCGCGCTGAGCGCCTTCGTGGGCACGATGAAGGTCGAGTCGGCGTCGCCACCCGTGCACGAGCCGCGCGCGAGCGCGAGGCGGCGGCCGTCGGTCGCGACGAGGCGGATCTGCGCCTTCTTGCGGTCGACGAGCACGCCCGAGATCGCGTAGCGCGAGTCGTCGCGGGCGACCGCGAAGCTCGTGCGGTGGATCAGGCGGCGCATCGTGCCGGCGTCGACCTCGAAGTCGAAGTTCGCGCCGGGCCGGCGGATGCCGGGGAATTCGCGCGGCTCGTAGCCGAAGACCTTGAAGGTCGAGCTCTCGGTCTTGATCGTCGCGAGGTTGCGCTCGACCGTGATCGACACGGTCGAGTCGTCGCAGGCGCGGATGATCTGGTTGAGCTTGTCGGCGGGGATGAGCGCCTCGCCGTCCTCCTTCACATCGACATTCGCCACGGTGATGACGAGGCCGATGTCGGCGTCGGTCGCGCTGATCTGCAGCGTGCCGCCCTTGGCGACGAGCTTGAGGCAGGTCAGGACCGGCGACGGGGTGCGCGTGGCGACCACGCCACTGGCCATGGTGAGGGCGTCGGACAACGAAAGTCGGTCGCAGATCAGCTTCATGGAATCCCCTCGTTGGGTGGCCGGCCACCACATCAGTTGGTGGAGACGGTCGGACAGTGTACATCCCATGGTGCCGTCGGTGGGAGGGCCGCCGCCGATGGCCTGTACGGCCGAAAACCCGCCAATTCCATGGCTCCCGCGCCGAAGGGCGGCTCGCCGTGGCGCCGGGATGCGTACGCTCCGCCCATGCTGTACCGCATCCTGCGAGGCGTCACCGAGATCTACGGCGTGACCTGGCTCGCGATCTTCATCCTGATGTTCTTCGTGGCGTTCGCGTTCACGTTGATCTATCCGCTGGTGCCGATCGTCATGATCATCTCCTCGGTGTTCCTCGTGGTGCTCGTGCGCTGCGGCTACCTCGGGCTGAAGTGGGGCGAACTCGCGGTCGCGCGCGGTGCGCTCGGATCGGGCGCCTGTCCGGCGTGCAGCACGCGCTGCGATGCGCTGCGCGTGGGCGAGCAGCGCGTGCTCGAGTGCCCCGCATGCCGGCGCGTGTTCGAGGATTCAGGCGAGATCTACACGCCCGCATCGTCGGAATCGGCGCCGGCGGCGAGCTTCGACATCGGGAGCGACGGAAGGAACGAAGGAACCGAGGGGGTCGATCGCCATGCGTGATCCCAACGAATCCGTCGTCGTCGCGCGGTTCCCCGACGAACTCTCGGCGCTGCTCCTCGTGTCGGATCTCGAGAGCCAGGGCATCAAGGCGACCGTGGTGGGCGGACTGACCGCTCAGCTGCGCGTCGAGGCGCCGGGACTCGTCTCCGTGCTCGTCCGAGCGCGCGATCTCGAGGCCGCGCTGCAGGTGATCGCCGACAACGCCCCGCCCGAAGGTTGGGAAGACGAGGCCGAGCAGACCCCAGCCGATGACGCGGACCTGTAGGATTCGGGCATGCGCACCGTTCTCTTCGTCTGCACGGGAAACACCTGCCGCTCGCCGATGGCGGAGGGGATCGCGCAGAAGCTCGCCGACGACGGACGCCTCCCCGTGGCTGTGGGCAGCGTGTTCTTCGCCTCCGCCGGCGTGAGCGCCTTCGACGGCGCATCCACCAGTCACGAGACGGTCGAGGTGCTGCGGCGCCTGAACGCACCCGTACCCGAGCATTCCAAGCGCCTGACCGCGGAGATGATCCGGAAGGCGGACCTCGTGCTCGGCATGACCTCCGGCCATGTCGCGCGTGCGCGCGCGCTCGTGGCGAACGATCCCTCCGCGCAGGCGAAGGTGCAGCCGATCGACCCCGACGGCGATGTCGCCGATCCGATCGGCCTCGGGCAGCGCGCCTACGACGAACTCGGTGCGTATCTCACCGAGTTGATTCCGCAGCGGATTGCGGGGATGCTTGGAGCATGAAGATCGCCCTCGGATGCGACCATCGCGGAGCCGTCGCCACGCAGGCTCTCATCGCCCACCTCCAGGCCGACGGCCATGAGGTCGAGCCCGTATCCGACATGAACGGCGCGATGACCGACTATCCGGACAGCGCGTACGCCGCCTGCACGCGCGTCGCGCGCGGCGACGCGGACCGCGCGATCCTCATCTGCGGCACCGGCATCGGCATGTGCATCGCGGCGAACAAGCTGCGCGGGATCCGCGCGGCGCTCGCGCAGGACGAACTCTCGGCGCAGCTCTCCCGCACGCACAACGATGCGAATGTGCTCTGCCTCTCGGCGGATCTCATCGGCCACACGCTCGTGAAGCGGATCGTCGATACCTGGGTGCGCACGCCGTTCGACGGCGGCCGCCATGTGCGCCGCCTCCACAAGATCGAGGCGATCGAGCGCGGCGAGGATCCGTCGGATCTGCGGGCCTGAGCGCGACTTCGCGCGATCTTCATCCGAGCGGGAGGGGATTTTCGCAGGCGCCCTTTAGACTGCGCTTCATGCATCGATCGAACCCCGCCCGCGTCGCTGCGTCCGTCATGGCGCTGCCCGCCGCCGCGGCCTTCGCGCACGACGGCATCCACGGCATCAAGTCCGATGGCGAGCACCGCCGCATGCCCGAGTTCGCCGTCGTCGCGACCGCGCCCGACTTCGTGCGCACGCACGCGCAGTACCGCGGACTCGGCGACTCCGCATTCACCGTGATCGGCCTGCCCGACACGCAGAACTACGCGAGCGGCTTCCCCGCGGTCTTCACCGCACAGACCGCGTGGGTCGTCGACCAGCGCGCGGCGCTCGACATCCGCTTCGTCTCGCACTTCGGCGACATCGTGAACAACGCCGATCAGCCTTTGCAGTGGGCGCGCGCCGACGAGTCGATGTCGCTCCTCGACGACGCGGGCATCATCTACGGGGTCTGCCCCGGAAACCACGACATCACGGCCTCGGGCGTGTCGGGCCAGCCGTACATCCCGCAGTCGTACCTCGAGCATTTCGGCCCGTCGCGCTTCGACGGCCGGGTGTGGTTCGGCGGCTCGTCGCCGAGCGGCATGAGTTCGTACCAGTACTTCAGCGCGGGGGGCATGGAGTTCCTCAGCCTGCACCTCGAGTGCGACACGCCCGTGCGCGAGCTCGCGTGGGCGCAGGGGGTCCTCGACGAGAACCGCGACCGCCCGGTGCTGCTCACCACGCACCGCTACCTGCAGGACGCGGAGGACTACACATCGGGCGTGCCGCTCGTGTCGTCGGGCCGCTATCCCTCGGTCTGGTATGCGGTCGAGGGCACCTACACGCCCGACGGCATCCAGAGCAACGAGTTCTTCGACTGGTTCGTCCGCAAGAACCCGTCGATCTTCATGGTGAACTGCGGTCACTTCCACGAGGAGTACCGCCAGGTCTCGACCAATGTCGCGGGGCTTCCCGTGCACGAGGTGCTCGCCGATTTCCAGGATGACCCCAACGGCGGCGACGGATGGATGCGCATCATGCGTTTCGACGTGGCCGCCAACACGATCGACGTCGATACCTACTCGCCGACGCTCGCCGCCATTCGGACCGCGGACGAGAGCGACTTCACCCTCGCCGTGCCGTTCGACGCCTACCGGATGCCGCCGTCGAGCCGCTTCGTCGCGCTGCAGGAGGGCGTCGCTGGATACGCGGGCACGCAGGACACCTGGATCAGCCAGGCGAACCCGAACACGAGCTACGGCCAGAACGACACGCGTGTGGTCGACGACGACACCGCGAACTCGCTCTTCTCCGACCAGCGCGGGCAGGGGCTCCTCCGCTGGGACGGCCTCGTCGGCGCGGGTCCGCGCCAGGTGCCGCTGGGTGCGCAGGTCGTCTCGGCGACGCTGGTCATCGACGTGCCCGGCGATATCGACACGCCGTTCTACAACCCGGACTTCCTCGTGCACCGCATGACCAGGGGCTGGGACGAGTCGTCGACCTGGAACTCGCTCGGCGACGGACTCTCGGTTCCCGAGGACATGACGCCCGCGATCGCCGTTTTTAGCGGCGACAACCAGCCCGATGACGACACGATGCGTCGCGTCGATGTCACCGCGGCCGTCGCGGCGTGGGTCGCGGGCGAGCCGAACCATGGCCTCGCGATCCTGCCTGAGATCATCAACGGCAACGACGACGGCATCGAGATCCGCGCGAGCGAGAACAGCAACACCATCCTGCGGCCGCGCATCGAGGTGGTGTTCGTTCCGCCGTACCAGGCCTCGCCGGCCGACATCGACCGCGACGGAACGGTCGGCGGCGCCGATCTCGCGATCCTGCTCTCGGCGTGGGGTATGCCGAGCCCGATCGCCGACCTCGACGCGGATGGCGTGGTGGGCGGAGGCGACCTCGCGGTGCTGCTCTCGTCCTGGGGCTGAGCGCACTGGACCTGAGCGATCCCGGGTGCCGCGAGGTAGTATCGACCCCATGTTCGACCGCATCAAGACCGCGCGTGCGCCGAAGGCGCCTGTAGTTCTCGCCGTGTATTCCGACGAGAAGTCGCTCGCGAAGGGCGACCGTAGCGCTGCGCGCGATGCGGCGCTCGCGAGCGCGAGCTTCCGCGCAGAGCTCGGCGAGACCATCGCGGCGTCGGACGGCACCGTAATCCTCGGCTTGGGGAAGCGAGCCGACTTCAACGCGAAGTCGGCCCGCACCACGGGCGCGCGTCTCGTGCGCGGGCTCGAGCGCATGAAGCTCGCGCAGGTGTCGCTTGCCTTCGCCGGCGCGTTCTCCGCGAAGGACGCGGGCGCGTTCGCGCAGGCGATGGGCGAGGGCGTGGCGATCGCCAACTGGCGCGTCGACATGTTCGACGGCAAGGCGACGCAGCGCACGCCGCGTGCGGGCGCACTCTCGATCGATGCGGGCGGCGGAGCCTTCGGGTCCGGTTTCGAACGGGGGGTGCGCATCGGCGCGAGCGTGAACGAGGCGCGGCGCATCGCGGCGACGCCGCCGAACATCTGCACGCCGA
>JBEAQW010000292.1:0-2916 GCA_041163725.1 Planctomycetota bacterium | reverse complement strand
ACACGCGGCGCTCGAGCGGGCGCTCTCTGAGCTCAGTGCATACGACTTCGACACCAGGCGGTCGGTGGGCGCCGATCGCATCGACTGGTCGCATCGCATCCTCACGGTGCAGGGCCGAACGCACAGCGTGCTCTCTCGGATCGCGCCATGCGGTCAGGATTGGAGCGGTCGGAGCAATCGCATCGCGCACCATCTGGTGGTCGACCCTGCGGAACGCGCCGCCGCCGGTCCGGCGTGGATGCTGCGCCGCTTCGAGGGATTCGAGTCGGCGGTCCCCGTGGTCGGCGAGCGCTCGAACGGGCCTCGACTGCCGCAGGGTTCCGATGGCGCACGAGAGTGCACCTCGTGGACGGTCGCGGGTTTCGACGCAGGCTGGGCAGGCCTGATCGCGCGCGCGCTGGTCGACCATCCGTCCGATGCCGTCTACCTCGTGCTGCCGCGGGACACCGACGCGTTGCCGCTCGTCGCGGAGATCCTCGCGCTGGTTCCGGATGAGATGCGCTGGATGGTCACCTTCTCGACGCGTTACCTGAAGGGAACCTCGGGTGCGCGGTGTCAGCTGCGATGCGTGCGAGCCGACGCCCCCGGGCTTGCCGCGATGCTCGCGGAGCCGGGTGCACGGCGATTCGTGCCGAGCCCCGGAGAGTCGGCGGGCGATTCGCCCGATGCCGACGCAGGTCGGAGCGGAGTCGTGGTGCGACCGGCACGCGCGGCGGCCTCGCTTCGCGTCGATCCCGTCCTTCGCGGCGACTCCGCGCGCGCGCCTTCGCGCGTCGAGCGCACGATCGACACGATGTCCGACGCGGGCCGTCCGAGCGCGGTGCGGCCGTTCGATCGCGATGGCGTGCAGGAGCCTCGCGAGGCAACCGGCGGGAGCATGGGTTGGAGTCGCCCAGGCTCCGGCTGGACGCCGCCACCGAATCTCGTCGCGTACGGACTGTTCGGCGTCGCGGCCGTGGCGCTGCTCGCATCGCTCGTGATCGGCGTGATGATGGCCTTCCGCAACTGAGAGGAGTTGGACTCGAGATGGCGTATGCACCGAGCATCAGGATGATCCGCGAGACGATCGAGGCGCACGCACGGACGGTTGCGATCGATGCGGTATCGCTCGAGACGCTCCGACGCGATCTCGAGCAGTCGGTCCAGTCGATCCGGCGGTCGATGGAGCGGGCACGCGAGTTCGCCGCGCGCGGACTCGTGTGCGAGGCGGCGGCGATGATCGAGGACTATCCGGATCTCGCGCGGCAGGCGTCGGAACTCGCCGAGCTTCCCAGGAGTTCCGCAGCCGTCGAGCGCTTCTGGATGACTCACATCGCACACGCGGCCGAACCGATCTGGCTTCCGACCGTTGACGAGGTCGACCAGCTCGCCGGCATGACCGAGCATGCGCGGCGGCTTCGCGCGCCGCTCGATGGATTGCGCGTGGCGGTCCTCCGTCGCGAGTCCATCGGTGCGCGCCTGGCGCTCCTGAAGAAGTTGCGCGAAGCCGACGGCGGCAATCGCCTGTGGCTCGACGAGATCGAGACGCTCGAGCGCGAGTGGATCAAGCGCATCGGCCAGATGCGAGGCGATCCCAGTGCCTCGAGGCAGGAACTCGAGGAGGCCTTCACGGCACTTGCGTCGCGCCAGTGGGTGGCGGCGGTGCCGCGCGGGTTGAAGGAGGAGATCTACCAGCAGCTCAAGCCGCTGCGGGCCGAGGAGGCGGGGGACCGCTACGCGGAGCTCGCCGCGCGGATCCACGATGCGTCGGCGCTCATGGATCGCGCGCGGCTTCAGGAACTCGAGGCCGCGTGGGCCGAGGTCTACCACGAGACCGGCCGCATGCCTCCTGAGGAACTGCAGCGGGTGGTCGCTCCGGCGTTCGAGTGGCTCGGTCGCATGGCCGAGGACGACCGGCTGCAGCAGGAGTTCGATGGAATGGTGGTCGAACTCGATCGTGCGCTCGATGCACGGCGGCCTGCGGTGGAGATCGAGCGCTTGCTGGCGGGGCTCCGTGACAGTGGGCGCTCGGCACCGGAGGGCGTCGTGGCGCGGGCACAGGCCTGGATCGAGTCCGAGCGGAGTCGCAATCGACGCCGCCACCGCATCGCGCTCGTCGGCTCGATGGCCGCGGCTGCGGTCGTGGTCTCGGCCGGTGCGTTGGCCATTTCCGCGTACACGCGTCATCAGGAGCGCCAGAGTGCGTTCGCTGCGCTCGACGCGCTCGTGCAGGCGGGCGACGCTCCGGCGGCCGTGGAACTTGCAGAGCGCATCCGCTCGCGGTCCGAACTCGCCACCACCGAAATGGAGGCGCTCCTGGTGCGTGTGTCCGAGCTGGACGCAGGGTGGAAGCAGACGCGTACGGAACTCGCTGCAGAGAAGGCCGCCGTCGCCGAGGCCCTCGGCAGATCGCCCGGTCGCGCGCAACTTGCGGAGCTCGGGAAGCGCATCGAGGCCGCGCAGGGGAGGGCGAAGCTCGAGGAGGAGCAGACGGCCTTCGCCTCGCTGCTTCAACAGCATGCGGATCTCGTGATTGCGCTTGATGCCGACAACGCGCGCCGCGCGGACGAGGTGCTGCGCGCCGTCGAGGAAGTCGTGCGCGAGTGGCCGCTTCCCGACCGCTGGACCGCTGCGCAGCAGATCGACCTGCGGCGCTGGAGTGAGTATCGGAGCGCCCTCGAGCGGGCCAAAGGGTTGCTCGAGCGGGGAAGCGCGGATGTCGCGGGTGCCACGGTGCAGGAGGACCGGCTTCGTCTTCGAGGCGAAGCGCTCGCGGAGCGGATGAAGGAGGCGAAGTCCCGCAGCGACGATCTCTCGGAAGCACTCGCGGAACTCAGCCGTGAACGGATCGGCGCCCCGGTCTCGGAGGAGTCCGACATGATCGTGCGACTGGCGAGCGCCCTCACGAAGCGCGGCGCGACGCTCGAACGGATGGGC
>JBEAQW010000291.1:0-12173 GCA_041163725.1 Planctomycetota bacterium | reverse complement strand
GTGGCGCCGGGGCGCGCGGACCTCGCAGGGCGTAGGCTCTGCACCTCGGCTCGGACGGACAGCCGTTCGGCGCAACCGCACGGCGCGCGCGGCGGACCCGACCCCGATACACGAGCGACTGAAGGACACGATGACCCACGCAACGACCCCTGTTTCCCACACGACCTCGACCGCGTCCGGCGAGACGCTCGCCTCGATCGACCCCGCGACCGGTGCAACGGTCGACACCGTGCCCGTCGATGCGGTCGGCTCGATTCCCGCGATCGTCCACGCTGCGAGGCAGGCCCAGCGCGGGTGGGGCGCCCTCACGCACGCGCAGCGCGTCGAGGTGCTGCGTCCCGCCGCCGCGCGACTGAAGGCGGAGGCGCAGCGACTCGGCGAGATCGCATCGCGCGAGATGGGCAAGCCGCGCGCGGAGGCGATCGGCGAGGCGAACTACTGCGCCAACGGCTTCGTCTCGGAGCTCGACGAGATCGCCGCCGCGCTCGCGGATCTGCCGCGCGAGGATGCCCGCGTCGCGAGCACGCTCCGGTACGCGCCGCTCGGCGTCTGCGCGGCGATCACGCCGTGGAACTTCCCGATCCTCATGCCCCAGCAGTCGATCCTGCCGGCGCTCGTCGCGGGTAACTCGGTGCTCTTCAAGCCGAGCGAGGAGACGCCGATCGTCGCGCGGGAATATGCGGCCATCCTGAACGAGTTCCTGCCCGCGGGCGTGCTCACGCCCGTGTTCGGCGACGGGCGGCAGGGGCGCGCGCTGGTGCTCGCCGATGTCGACCTCATCGTGTTCACCGGCTCGCGCGAGACGGGCACGCGGATCCTCGGCGACGCGGCGGCGGGCCTGAAGCGCGTGATCCTCGAGCTCGGAGGCAAGGACCCGCTGATCGTGCTCGACGACGCGGACCTTGATCTCGCGGCCGCCTTCGCCGCGCGGAACAGTTTCCGCAATGCCGGGCAGGTCTGCGTCAGCACCGAACGGATCTATGTCGACGAGCGCATTCGGGCCGACTTCCTCGCGAAGCTCGTCGAGCGTGCGAACGCGCTCCGCCAGGGGAATCCCGCCGAGGAAGGCGTCCAGATCGGCCCGATGGTGAATGCGCGGCAGAAGGCGAAGGTGCTCGCGCAGATCGAATCCGCGGTCGCAGCGGGCGCGCGGGTGCTCGCCGGTGGCGAGGCGCGCGAAGGCAACTTCGTCGCGCCGACCGTGCTCTCGGAGGTCGATCACGCAATGGAGATCATGCGCGAGGAGACCTTCGGCCCCGTGGCATGCGTGCAGGGCTTCCGGACGGTCGACGAGGCGGTGCGGCTTGCGAACGACTCGCCGTTCGGCCTCGGGGCCGCGGTGTTCGGACGCGACGCCGCGCGTGCAGCCGAGGTCGGCGCCCGACTCGAGTCGGGAATGATCGGCATCAACCAGGGCTGCGGCGGTGCGGACGGCTGCCCGTGGGTCGGTGCGAAGCAGTCGGGCTAC
Source organism: Planctomycetota bacterium (assembly GCA_041163725.1). GTDB lineage: Bacteria > Planctomycetota > Phycisphaerae > Phycisphaerales > SM1A02 > QWPT01. The sequence continues at coordinate 10,705 of JBEAQW010000291.1, read as the reverse complement.
GGCTTCCACTCGGGCCCCGAAGGACACCGCCAGTTCGCGCAGGTGCGCGTGATCTCCCGCCAGAAGTGAGCGCCTTCGCGTGTACTACCACGTCGGCATCGCCAGTCGCTTCGATCCCGAGGCCGTTCTGCTCGCCTACGCGAACGGGTACTTCCCGATGGGCGAGCGGGATGGCGTGATCCACTGGATCCTGAGCGATCCGCGGTTCGTGCTGCCGGTCGGTCGGTTGCATGTCCCGCGCTCCCTCGCGCGGCTCGATCGGAAGGCTCCGTTCGAGTTCCGCGTGGACACGCAGTTCCGACGGGTGATGGAGTTCTGCGCGACGGACCGGAGCGAGGAGAACCACTCTTGGATCACGCCGCGGATGATCGATGTGTTCACGGACCTCCATGAGGCGGGGTTCGCCCATTCGGTGGAGGCGTGGTTGGGAGGGGTGCTCGTCGGTGGCCTGTACGGAGTCACCATCGGGGGGGCCTTTTTCGGCGAGAGCATGTTCACGCGACGCGAACTCGGGGGTGAGAACGCGTCGAAGCTCTGCCTGTTGGAACTCGATCGGCGGCTCTCGGCAGGGGGGTTCGTGCTGCTGGACAGCCAGGAGGCGAACCCTCACATGGCGCAGTTCGGGGGCGGGGAGATGCCCTTCGACGAGTATCAGGAGCGCCTTGCGTTGGCTCTGGAGATCGAGGCCCGCTGGTAAGTGCGGGATGGGCATCGTGTTGCGTGCGCGGGATAATCTCGGCCCTGGCACGGCCCCTAGACCGAAATCGACCCCGTTGTGAAACTTGTCTTTTCTGGTCCGCAGTATTTGCACATCCCCGAATCGGGCGCATGATTGGGGTGGAGAGCAGGGACTTGGGACGCACACGGTCTGTGTGCGTGTTCAGGTCCCCTTGTCGTTTTTCGGCTCTCCTCATCTCGGTTCGGCGCAGCCGACCGATTCCACGAGGTTCCGAACGAGACGGGGTGACCGACGCCAGAGGTGTTTCCGCTTTCGGTTCGTCCCTTCCGAAAGCAAAGTCCGTTCGTTCCGCGACCCCTTCCGGGGGAGTTCGCAAGAGTCTCAAGAGTCTGATCGGAGAGTCCCATGAACAAGCTCATCCTTCCCGCCTTTGTCGCTGCTGCCGCCGTTGCCTCGAGCTCGTCGGCCGCCATCATCGTCTTCACGAACGAGTTCGTGTGGGACAACTACGCCAACAACGACGGCGCCACCCTGGTGACCGAGTCGTTCGAGAGCTACAACGGCTTCTACGGCAGCCCGCTGACCGGCTCGCTCGGCGGCGTGGATTGGTCCGCCAGCGCAATTGGTGGCATCTTCGTCGGAGCCGTTGGCTCGAGCCAGGCCATCTCGACGAACAGTCCCGGGCCGATGACCCTGTCCTTCGCCGGACAGAGCGTGTTCGGCTTCGCCGGCAACATCTACGGCACCGACATCAACTTCAACGTTGTTCCCAGCATCGTGCAGCTCTCGCTCGAGGACGGCACCTCGTACATCGGCTTCGTCGACTCGGCGACGCAGTTCGTCGGCTTCTACTCGACGGGTGCTGCGATCACCGCCGTGACCATCGCTGCGCAGCCGCTCCCGGGTGGAACGAACAGCGTGTACGCGACCCTTGACAACATGACTTTCGCGATCCCGGCTCCGGGCGCCATCGCGCTCCTCGGCCTCGCTGGTCTCGCCGGCCGCCGTCGTCGCTGAACCAGCGACTCGGAGCCAGCGACATCGCTTGAGACTCTTTGACTCTCTCCATCGCCCCGCGCGTGCGCGGGGTGGTGGTGTTTTTGCCTTCGGTGGTTGGTCGTGGAGGGGAGTCGGATCGCGCAGGCGTGCGGGCTCGGCTTCGCGTGATTGATCGGAAGCGCGACCGCTCGATTCGCCTGGGTTGCTTCGCCCTCACCTCGATCGGAGGCGCGTCCGTCGGCGAGTCGCTCATGCCGACAGATCGGGTGTACGCGGCGCCGGACGATGGATGCTGCCGCGTCCGATCGCTTCGAGGGCAATGTCGGAATGTGCGCGCACAGTTGGCATATGACTTGCAAAGCCCGCGATTCGGACTACTTTCAGTCTTGGAGCGAGGGTAATGGGGCGCATGAAGTGCGTTCCCACTCTGGCCTGTCACGCTTGATTGCGGCAGTTTCGGATCGGGAGAGCTCGGTATCGCGATGTAAGCGCTCGCTGTGGCTTGGCACATTCCTGCGTATGGTCGGGCGGCTGTCCCTGCCGCGCCGGCGTCGGGAGTTCGGCTCATGCACTGCTCGCCACCTTGTGTGCCGATCAGGCGGGGACCGAAGGCCCGAGTCCGTGTCCTGTCCCCGTTTCTCCGGTCTATCCCAACCGGAGTCCCTACATGTTCCCGAGAAGTGCGATGGCCATTGTGGCTGCTACGGCGGCGGTTTCTTCGTCTGCGTCGGCGGCGATTCTGATTTTCACCGACCAGTTCCTCTACGACATCAACACGACGGCCTACAGCCACGCGATGGAGAACTTCGACTCCTACGGCGGCGCGTACTCGAGTCCGCTGAGCGGTTCGGCCGGACCCGTCGCCTGGTCGGCGACCTCCTCGGGCGGACTGTCGGTCACGAACGGTTGGCTCTCGTCCGGCGTGGCTTCGCCGATGACGATCTCGTTCGGCGGTCCTGGCGTCGATGTCTACGGCGTCTCGGGCAACTTCTTCGCGACCGACGCGGGTGGCTCGGTTGTTCCGAGCCTCGTGCTCGTGTCGCTGAACGATGGCACGAGCTATCTCAACCTGATCGATACCTCGACGGTGTTCGTCGGCTTCGTGTCGACGGGTGCCGCGATCTCGAGCATCACCGTGTCGGCGCAGCCGCTTCCCGGCGGCGATCCCAATGTGCAGCCGACGATGGACAACCTCGGACTCGCGTATGTGCCGGCTCCCGGCGCGCTCGCGCTCCTCGGTCTGGCGGGCATCGCATCGCGCCGTCGCCGCTGAGGCGGATCGGCCGAGACTCTTGAATGCACAACTCTTGAATGCACAGGGCCCTGCGTTGCAGGGCCCTGTGTCTTTCTGGATCATGGCGCTGGTCGAAGGGCTCCGCACGCCCTCCGCACGAAGCGTCAGACATTGAAGAGGAAGTGGGTGATGTCGCCGTCGCGCATCACATATCCCTTGCCTTCGGCGCGCAGCTTGCCCGCCTCGCGGATCGCCTTCTCGCTGCCGAACTGCTCGAGATCGGGGAGCGTGAAGATTTCGGCGCGGATGAAGCCGCGCTCGAAGTCGCTGTGGATCACGCCCGCGGCCTGCGGGGCCGTGAAGCCCTTGTGGATCGTCCAGGCGCGGATCTCCTTCTCGCCCGCGGTGAAGTAGCTCTGCAGGCCGAGGAGGTCGTACGCCGCACGGATCACGGTGTGGAGCGCGGGCTCCTTCATGCCCATCGACTCGAGGAGTTCCGCACGGTCGCCCTCGGGGAGCTCCGCGAGCTCGGACTCGATCTTCGCGCAGACCACGACGACATTGCCTCCGGTCGCCGCGGCGTGTGCGCGCACCTTCTCCACGAATTCCCCGTCTCCCGCGATGCCCGCCTCGTCGACATTCGCGATGTAGAGGGTCGGCTTCGCGGTGATCATGCCGAGCGTCTTGAGGACGCGCGCCTCGTCGCCCTCGAACGAGATCGAGCGGATCGGGTTGCTCGCGTTCAGGCACTCGAAGCATCGTTCGAGCACGCCGAGGCGGAGGATCGCCTCCTTGTCGCCCGCGCGCGCGGCGCGGCGGGCCTTGTCGAGCGAGCCTTCGATGACCTGCAGGTCGGCGAGCAGCAGCTCGGTCTCGATGGTCCCGATGTCGCGCAGGGGATCGACCGAGCCTTCGACATGGGTGATGTCGTTGTCGATGAAGCACCGGACCACATGCAGCACCGCATCGACCTCGCGGATGTGGCTGAGGAACTTGTTGCCGAGTCCTTCGCCGGTCGACGCACCCTTGACGATGCCGGCGATGTCGACGAGGCGCACGGCGGCGGGAATCACCTTCTGCGTCCGGATGTGCTTCTGGATGCGCGTCAGGCGGTCGTCGGGCACATTCACCACGCCGACATTCGGCTCGATGGTGCAGAAGGGATAGTTGGCAGCCTCGATGCCCGCCGCGGTGAGGGCGTTGAAGAGGGTGCTCTTGCCGACATTGGGGAGTCCGACGATGCCTGCTTCCATGGTTGCTCTCGCTGAGGGAAAGGGCGGTGATGGTAGCCGAAGCGCAGGAGGGCGTCTCGCGAGACGCGGTGGCGTGTGGATGTCGCGCGGGAGCCGTAGGATGCGCGGTCCATGCGCCCGCTTGCACTGATTCCACTGGTTCTCTCGATGCTCGCAGCCCCCGTCCTCGCGCAGGACGGTGCGCCGAAGGGGCCGCCGCCGACGCCGGTACGCGTGGCGGTCGTCGCCGAGCGGCAGCTCGCGCCGCGCAAGAAGGTGTTCGGTGAGCTGCGCGCCTCGCAGCGCAGCACGGTCGCGGCCGAGGAGGCCGGCATCGTGAAGCGCATCGCGGTCGCGGAAGGCTCGCGCGTCTCGCAGGGCGATCTGCTCGCGGAGCTCGATGCGACGAGCCTGCGACTCGAGCTCTCCGCGAACAAGGCGGCGCTCGAGGCGGCGATGGCGGTGGTGATCGAGCGCGACGCGGCGGTCGCGCGCGAGATGAGGAACCTCGCGCTGCTCGAGAAGGCCGCGGCGGAAGGCGGGACGAATCCGCGTGAGCTCGCCGACGCGGGCAGCGATGTCGCGGTGGCGCAGGCGCAGGCCGCGCAGGCGCGGGCGTCGGTCATGGTGATCGAACAGCAGGGCGCGTTGCTCGGGCGGCGGATCTCGCAGCTCGAGGTCCGCGCGCCGTTCGACGGGGTCGTGACGCGCAAGCACGCCGAGAGCGGCGCGTGGATCGCGACCGGCGGAAGCGTGGTGGATCTGGTGAATGTCGTGAGCCTCGAGGGCTGGTTCGATGTGCCGCAGGAACTGCTGGAGCAATCGGTCGCGCTCGTCGGGCATGACATCGTGCCGGCTGGTGGCGAGGCCTCGGGTTCGATCGAGATCCAGACGGGCGCGGGTGCGCCGATCGTCGGACGCGCCATGCGCGTGATCCCCGAGATCGACGAACGCTCCCGCACCTTCCACGCCGTGGTCACCGTGTCGAACGACCAGGGGCTCCTCGCGCCCGGACTCTCGCTCGTCGCTTTCGTTCCGCAGGGTGATCCGACCACATGGTCGATGGTCCCGAAGGACGCGCTCGTCTACCAGGGTGTGAACACAGTCGTGTATGCGGTGCGCGGAGGCGCTGCGATGCCGGTACCCGTGCGCGTGGCGTTTCCGATCGGTGACCTCGTCGCGATCGACGCGACGGCGCTTCCGGCGGGAACCGAAGTCGTCGTGGAGGGCAACGAGCGGCTGATGCCGATGGCCCCGGTCTCCGTGATCGGCGCTGCGGCCGGCGACTCGAGTGAGGGAGCATCCAAGTGAAGCTCGTCGAGGGAAGCGTCCGCCAGCCCGTCACCGTCGCGGTCTTCGTGATCCTCGCGATGCTCGCGGGCCTGCTCGCGCTGCAGCGGATGCCGATCCAGCTCACGCCCACGGTGGCGAGCACGGTCGTGAGCGTGCAGACATTCTGGGAGGGCGCGAGCCCGGCCGAGGTCGAGCGTTCGATCGTCGAGAAGCAGGAGGAGAAGCTCCAGGGCGTCGCGGGCGTCGTGCAGATGACGAGCGTCTCGAGCCAGAACTCGGGACGCGTGCGGCTCGAGTTCGCGGTGGGCACCGATCCCGACGCGGCGATCCGCGAGGTCAGCGACAAGCTGCGGCAGGTGCAGGCGTATCCGCCGAACGTCGACCAGCCGGTGGTCGAGTCCAGCGATCCCGAGAACAAGGACTACATCTCCTGGATCGTCCTCGGTGGCGGCGGCGGCGAGTTCGATGTTCGGACGCTGCAGGATTTCGCGGAGGATCGGATCAAGCCGCGGCTCGAGCGCGTCCCCGGCGTGAGCGAGGTCGGCGTGCTCGGCGGGCGCGAGCGCGAGCTCCAGGTGCGCTTCGACGCCGAGCGGCTCGCGCAGCGCGGGCTGACCGTCGATGATCTCGCCGGCGCGATCACCCTAGCGAACCGCAACGCCAGTGCGGGCAGCGTGCGCGAGTCGAAGAGCGAGGTCGCGATCCGCGCCGTCGGGCAGTTCGAGTCGCCCGAGGCCGTGGAGGAGGTCGTGGTCGCCATGCGCGACGGCAGGCCGATCCTCGTCGGCGATGTGGCGGAGGCGGTGGTGACCTACAAGAAGCCGTCGGGGTTCGTGCGAAGCTCCGGAAGGCCGGTCATCGCCATCAACATCCAGCAGGAGGTCGGATCGAACATCGTCGAGGTCATGCGCGGCGTGCGCGACGCGGTCGCGGAGCTGAACGGCGAGGGCGGCACGCTCGCCGTCGAATCGGCGCGGCGCGGACTGGCGGAGCCGCTGTCGCTCCGGTTGGTGTACGACCAGACGACCTACATCGACGACGCGCTCGCGCTCGTGCGGAACAACATCTGGCAGGGTGGCGTGCTCGCGACGATCACGCTGCTGTTCTTCCTGCGGTCATGGCGGGCGCTTGCGATCATCGGTCTCGCGATCCCGATCTCGCTGATCGGCACCGTGACGGTGCTGCTTGCGCTCGGGCGCACGGTGAACGTCATCAGCCTCGCGGGCCTGGCGTTCGCGGTCGGCATGCTCGTCGACAACTCGATCGTCGTCCTCGAGAACATCTGGCGGCACATGGAGAAGGGCAAGTCCCCGCAGCGCGCCGCGATCGACGCGACGAGCGAGGTGTGGGGCGCGGTGCTCGGCTCGACTCTGACGACGGTGGTCGTGTTCATCCCGATCCTCCTCATCGAGAACGAGGTCGGGCAGCTCTTCCGCGACATCGCGATCGCCCTCAGCGTGAGCGTGTTCCTGTCGATGCTGGTCTCGATCACGGTGGTCCCGTCGGCGGCGGCGAGGTTGCTGCGACCGCTCGGTGCGACGGCGGAGGTGAAGTCGGAGACCGGCTTCCTCGGCCGGCTCTCGACGCGCGTGGCGCGCATGATCTACCGCGTGTCGCAGCGGCGCGCGCTGGCCGCCGCGGTCGCGCTCGTGCTCACCGTCGCGTCGCTTGCCGGCTCGTACGCACTCGTCCCGCCGCGCGACTATCTGCCGCGAGGTAACCGCAACCTCGTGTTCGGGCTCATTCTTCCTCCGCCCGGCACGAGTCTCGACCAGCAGACATCGATGGCGGAGCGGATCGAGGACACGATCCGTCCGTACTGGGAGGCGGGCCGGCTTCCGGAGGGCTCGACCGAGCGCGAGGCCGCCGAGCGCGCGCTTCCCGAGGTGCCCGTCGCGCCGTGGATGGCATGGAAGGTCGGGCCGTCGATCCAACCCGCGTCGGTCGAGAACTACTTCGTCGTGAGTTTTCCGGGCGCCATGTTCCACGGAGGCATCTCGAGCGAGCCCTCGCGCGCGGGTGCGAACGAGTATCTGCTCAACCACGCGACGCGCGGCGAGGTGCTCCCCGGCTCGCTCGCGTTCGCGTTCCAGGTGCCGCTCTTCCGCACGGGCGGATCGAGCGGCAGCGCGGTGCGGATCGACTTCACCGGCGACGATCTCGACGCGGTGACCTCCGCGGCGTCGGCGACCTTCGGTTCGCTGATGGGCCGCTTCGGTCCGGGGAGCGTGCAGCCGGATCCGCCGAGCTTCAACCTGCCGGGCCCCGAGGTGCGGCTGGTGCCCGATCATCGCGCGCTTGCGGAGGCGGGACTCTCGCCTTCGCAGCTCGCGACGGCGGTGCTTGCCGCGGGAGACGGCGCGATCGTCGGCGAGTACCGGCTCGTGGGCGACTCGATCGACATGAAGGTGGTGGAGGCGCACGCCGCCGAGGCGGCCGCGCAGGTCGCATCGCGGGACCTCGGTGAACTCGTCGATACGCCCGTGGCGACGCCTTCCGGGCGGACCGTGCAGCTCTCCTCGCTCGCAGCGGTCGAGCGCGGCACGGCACCGACGCAGATCAACCATGTCGATCGCCAGCGCGCCGTCAGCCTGCAGGTGACGGCGCCGCCGACGATGGCGCTCGACGACGCGATCGTCGCGATCGAGGAGACGCTCGCCGATGCGCGTGGTACGGGAGCAATCTCGTCCGGCGTGCGCACCGAGGTGGCTGGCAGCGCGAGCAAGCTCTCGGAGATCCAGCGCACGCTGCTCGGAGACGGCACGATGATCGGTCTCGTGACGAGCTCGATGTTCCTCGCGCTCGTCGTCTGCTACCTCGTGATGGTGGTGCTCTTCCAGAGCTTCAAGCTCCCGCTCGTGATCCTCTTCAGCGTGCCGCTGGCGTGCGTCGGTGGATTCGCGGCGCTCATGGCGGTGTTCATCTGGAGCCTCAGCGTGCCGCTCATGCCGATGCAGACGCTCGATGTGCTGACGATGCTCGGCTTCGTGGTGCTCATCGGCGTGGTCGTGAACAACGCGATCCTGATCGTCCACCAGGCGCGCAACTTCATGCGCGGCGAGGGCGACGAGGCGCCGTCGGACCTTGCGTTCCGCGGCTTCCCCGACGCGCCGACGGTTGCGCGCGGTCTGCCGCTGCCACCGCGTGCGGCGATCGCCGAGAGCGTGCGTACGCGCGTGCGGCCGATCCTGATGTCGAGCCTCACGAGCGTGACGGGCCTGATGCCGCTGATCCTCGCGCCGGGAGCCGGCAGCGAGCTCTACCGCGGACTCGGCGCGGTCGTGGCGGGCGGCCTGCTCGTGTCGACGCTTTTCACGATCGTGCTCGTGCCGCTGATCCTGTCGGTGGTCACGCGCAATCGCGGGGCTTAGCGGCGTCGCCGCGCGCCGTCGACCGGGACGCGGCTGCGATCCGGATCAGGGGCTGCAGGACCTCCACAAGCGCGTCCGGTGCGAACGGCTTGTCGAGCTGCGCGTCGAATGCGGAGAGGTCGCTCTCGCGGGTGTCGTCGCGTCCGTTCGAAACCTGGCCTGCGTGGCCGCTCGAGAGGACGATCGGCAGCCTCGGGGCGACACCGCGGATCCGGCGCGCCAGGGTGATTCCGTCCATTCCCGGCATGTGCAGATCGGTGACGACGGCGTCGACCGACCAGTGGATGCGTTCGAGGAGTTCCAGCGCCTGACGGCCATCCGCAGCGGAGTGGACCTTCGCGCCGAGCGACGCAAGCATCTTGGTGCAGATCTCGCGCACGGCGGGTTCGTCGTCGACGACGAGGATGGAGGCGTCGGAGAGCGATGCCGCGGGCTTCACGGTCGTTACGCCGTTCGCCGGCGGCACCGTCGCCTGCACTTGCGCGATCGGGAGATAGATGGAGAACGAGGCGCCCGCGCCGGGGCGCGAGTCGACGCGGAGGAAGCCGCCGTGGCTCCGGACGATGCCGGCCACCGTCGAGAGGCCGAGGCCCGTTCCGCGATCGAGGCTCTTCGTACTGAAGAACGGTTCGAAGATGCGCTCCTGCAGCTCGGGCGGAATGCCGGGACCCGAGTCGGTCACGCGCCAGACCACATAGTCGCCTGCCTCGCCATCGCCGTCGCCCGCGCCCTTCCGGCGCGCTTCGGCGGGCGAGAGCGTGCGACGCGAGGCTTCGACGCGAAGCGATCCGCCGGAGGGCATTGCATCGCGGGCATTCACGCAGAGGTTGAGCAGCACCTGGTGGAGTTGCGTCGCGTCGCCGAGCACCGTCGGCAGCTCGGGCGCGCAGCGGAACTCGGCCGCGATGTCCTTCGGAAAGGTGCTGCGGACGAACTGCTCGATCTCCCGGAAGACGGATTCGGACGCGAGCGGCGCGCGTTCGCCCTGCACACCCTTCGCGAAGGTGAGGAGTTGCCGCACCATCGACGCGCCGCGCTTCGCGCTCGCCTCCATGATCTCGATCAGGTCGTTCGACTCGGGATGCCTTCGGCGGAAGAGACCGGTGGCGAGCAGGATGGGCGCGAGCGCGTTGTTGACATCGTGGGCGACGCCACCCGCGAGCGTGCCGATGCTCTCGAGCCTCTGCGCGCGCAGGCTGCGCTGCTCCGCCGCGCGGAGTTCGGTGATGTCCTGGCCGATCGCGACCGCGCCCGCGCGCGCGCCGGACGCGTCGCGTCGCGCGCTGGCGTTCATGAGAAGAAGGCGCTCCGGCCCATCGCGCGTCGACAGCATGATCTCGCGATTCTCCGGGGAGTCGCCGCCGAGCGCGCACGCGAGCAGGTTCGAGAGTTCGCCCACATGCGGTGCGGTGCTCGCGTCGGTGACGGGGCGGCCGAGCATCTCGGAGCGCATGAAGCCCGTGATGTGCTCCACGCAGTGGTTCCACTCGTTGATGCGACCGGCGGAGTCGATGCCGATGATCGGCGCGTTCGCCGTATCGATGATGCGCCGCAGGTCGGTCGCCGCGGAGCGCGCGCTGCTCTCGGCCAGCCGCCGGTCGTGGATGTCGACCCATGAGCCTGCCATCTCCATCGGCGTCCCGTGGTCGTCGCGCAGGAGCGCGAGCTGGTCGCGGACCCAGTGGTACGAGCCGTCGCGGCGACGGAAACGGTACTCGCATGCCATCCCGCCGGTCGTTTCGACCGCCCGCATCTGCTCGGTGACATGCGGGAGGTCCTCCGGATGGATGCGTTCGATCCAGAACATCGGGTCGCGCGTGAACTCCTCGGCCTCGTAGCCGAAGTTGCGGGCGATGTTGGGGCTGATGAATGTCGTGCGGTAGGGCGCCTTGGGCTC
>JBEAQW010000290.1:0-4828 GCA_041163725.1 Planctomycetota bacterium | reverse complement strand
TGCGCCGCAGCACGAAGCGCACCTCGTCCTCTCCCTCCTGCGCCGTCTCGGGACTGCTGAACAGCCCCTCGATGCGCATGAAGAAGTTCCGTTCCTGCATCTTCTCCGCGACCGAGAACGGGATGAAGATCTCCGCGCTCGACGCATTCATGCCGAACAGACGCGCCTGCGTCGTCTCGACGATACCTGCGATCAGAAAGCGCCGGCCGCCGAGAAGCACCGCTTCTCCGACCGGGTTCGCCGCGAGGTTCAGTTCCTTGATCGCGTCGTCGTTCAGCAGGCAGACCTGCCGCTCGCTGTCGATGTCGATCTGGTTGAACGGCCGACCCTCGACGACGAAGCGGTTCTGGATGACGTGCCAGTCGGGCCAGATGCCCGAGACCGTGATGCCGTCGATGGTCTTGTCACCCGCCTCCACGCTCAGTCCGACCTCCGTGATCGGCGTGATCGCCTTCACGAGCTCGCACTCGTCGCGGATCGCACGCACCTCGGCGGTCTTGAGCAGGATCTTCTCCCATGGGTAGAGGTTGCGCGGCGCGTTGTCGGGCCGGTCGGGGAAGACGAAGAACTTGCTCGCGCCGACCGACTCGAACTCGGCCAGCACCTTCGCCTTGAGCCCGGTGAGCGCGGCGATGACCGCGGTCGTGCTCGCGACACCCACGATGATGCCGAGCGCGGTCAGGAACGCGCGCGACTTGTTCGCCCAGATCTGGGAGAACGCCAGCGAGATCGCCTGCAGCCAGAAGAGTGGATTGAGCATCAGCCCTCCCCTCCCTGCGGAACCTGCTCCGCGAGTCTCGGCAGATGCCGCCCCGCGATGTCCTCCGCGATCGGCAGATCCGACTGCACCCGCCCATCGCGAAGGCGGACCACGCGCTGGCAGTGCGCCGCGACCTCGTCCTCGTGCGTGACGATGATCACGGTCTGGCCCTCGGCGTGCAGTTGTCTGAACAGCGCCAGGATCTCCGCCGTCGTCGCGCTGTCGAGGTTGCCCGTCGGCTCGTCGGCGAGCAGGATCGACGGCTTGTTCAGGATCGCGCGCGCGATCGCGACACGCTGCCGCTGTCCGCCCGACAACTGGTTCGGCCGGTGGTCGACTCGGTTCGCCAGGCCGACGCGCTCGAGCGCCGCAAGGGCACGCTGTCGCCGTCCTCGCCAACCACCCTGCGCATAGATGAGGGGAAGCTCGACATTCTCAAGCGCCGTCTGCCTCGGCAGCAGCTCGAAGCTCTGGAACACGAACCCGATCTCCTCGTTGCGGACCTGCGCGAGCTCCCGCGCACCCATGCTGCTGACATCGCGCCCGTTGAGCATGTACGAGCCGGCGGTGGGCCGGTCGAGGCAGCCGAGCATGTTCATCAGCGTGCTCTTTCCGGAGCCGGACGAACCCATGATGGCCACGAACTCGTTGCGACCGATGGCGAGATCGAGCCCGCGCAGCGCGTGGATGGTCTCCACACCGACGCGGTAGATCTTCGTCAAGCCCGCGACCTCGATCAGCGGACCCTGCTGCGAACCCGTGCGCGCGGCCTCATCCATTCGACCGGCCCGCCTTCGCGCGCTCGGCGTCCTCGGCGGTCTCCTCGCGGATCGCATCGCCCTGCTTCAGGCGCTCGAGCACGCGGTACGGACCGGTCACCACGACATCTCCGGGCGACAAGCCCTCGGTGACCATCGTGTCGGAGAGGTTCGATGCGCCCGTCCGGATCGGCGTCACGACGGCCTTGCCGTCGACCATGCGGAACACCACGATCGCCTTCCTCCGCGCACGATCGACGAGCGGACTCTCGGCGATGTCCTTCGGCAGATCGTCGAGCGGCTTCTCGAGCAGCGACTGGCTCGGGATGAGAAGGCCCTTCGTCGTCTCGACGGTGATGTCCACATTCGCGGCAAGCCCGGAGAGCAGCGTCTCGCCCTCGGCGAGGTCGAGCCTCACCTCGCACTTGAACCACCCGCCCTGCCCGCTGCCTGCACCACCCGATCCGCCGAACGAGGCCTCGGTTCCGCGCGCGAGCGCGACGCGATCGACCGAGCCCTTGAACTCGCGGTTTCGGTACGCGTTCACGCGGATGATGGCCGGCTGACCGGCGCGCACGCGCGCGACATCGCTCTCGGCGACCTTCGCCTTCAGGCGCACCGAGCCGAGATCGGCGATGGTGAGGATCTTCGTTCCAGCGTTGTTCATCGTGCCGACGACGACGAGCTCGCCCGGCTCCGCGTTCAGCTCGGTGATCTGCCCGTCGATGGGCGCCACGATCGTCGTCTTCTTCAACAGCTCCCGCGCGCGCTGGATGTTCGCCTCCGCCGCCGCGAGCGAACTCTCGATCACGGAGAGTCCTTCGCGCGCCGATGCGATCTGCGCCTCGAGGTCGCGCACGCGCGCGATGGCATCGTCGAGATCCGCGCGGCTCACATCTCCCGTCTTGAACAGCGACTCCTGCCGCTCGAGCGCGGCGCGCGCGTTCGCGAGCTGCGACATCGGGCTCGCGAGGCGCTCCTGCTCGCTCCGCAACCTGAACTTCTCCGCGTCGCGCTGCGCCATCTGCGCATCGAGCGACGCCTGGAGGTCCCGGTCGTCGAGCTTCACGATGACCTCGCCCTGCCTCACCGTCGCCCCCTCGCGGAAGGGCAGCTCCAGGATGCGCGCGCTGACCTCGGCCGAGACATCCACCTTCGACTCGGGATCGAGTTCGCCAGGTGCCGAGACGGTCTCGATGAGTTCCCGCTCGGCGACCGTTGCGATACGGACAGGCTGGGCCTGGCCACCACCACCGAAACTCGGCATGAAGGCAAAGACCGAAGGCCCCGCGACCACCAGACTGACGAGAAGAAGGGCGAGGACAACCGCCACCGCGATCAGGAACTTGCGCACGCTTTGGGACTCCCTGCTCTGCGGCCGGCGAGGGGCTGGCCGCGGAAAGGCGAGGGTATTCGGTGACGGGGTGCCGCGGTTGCAGAACGCGCTGAATTCACAACAGTGGAGTGGCATCGGCCGCAAAAACACACGGACCCCTGGCCGAAGCCAGGGGTCCGTGGAGTTGATGTGTCACCTTTCAGGTGAGGTGCTGTCGCAATCCGCAAGGATTACGGGCAGGCGCCCCAGCCGTTCAGGAGGACCGAGAGGTCGGCCGGGCCGACCGTGCCGTCGCCGTTGAAGTCCGGGCTCGTCGTTCCCCAGCCGTTGAGCAGGATGGAGAGGTCGGCCGGACCAGTCGCGCCGTCACCGTTGAGATCGGTCGGGCACGGCGTGCCGCAGCCCGAGAAGTCACCGTTGACATTGACGACCCAGCGCGCCGTGAAGGTCGCACCGAGCGACTCGGCGATCTGGTAGGCGCCACCGTCGGCGCAGTCGAGACGGATGAAGGTCGCGCTGGTGCCGTCGGTCAGATTGCCGCCAGCGAGGAGCTGGTAGCCAGCGTTCGCGGGAACGCCGGGCTGGCCGTTGATGAGGTCGGGGAAGTCCGCGGTGATGACGATCGGGTCGCCCGCAGCAGCGTCAACGCAGAGCGGCGGATCGAAGTTGATCGTCTGGAGGCCCGCGACGCCCGGGACGATGACGGAGCGCTCCTCGATGAGCTCGAGGTCGCCGCCGTCGCCAGGGGTCACGATCTTGTTGGTCGGATCGCCGCCGTTGATGTCACGGTAGACGCCGATGGTCACGGGCAGCGGGATGTCCGTGAGGAACAGACCGCAGCCGGTGCCGGCCGCGTTGGTGCCGCGGACGGTCGACCACACGCCGAAGTCGACGCACGAGATCGTGCCGCCGATCGAGCCAGCCGGGTGCGAACGAGCGTACTTGTTCCCGCCCGAGCCACCACCGGCGCACGCCGGGAAGGCCGGCTGGGCCGCGCAGCGGACGAGACCGTTGGCGCCAGCGTTGAGGTCGCTGTTGAGCGAGAAGTTGTTCGGGCCGGGAGCGATGCAAGCCGCATCCGAGAGATCGGGGCAGTTGGCAGCGGCGCCCGAGACCTCGAGCACATAGTTGTTCGCAGCGCCGGTTCCGCAGGGGAGACCCTCGAAGATGGCCGGAGCGACGAAGATGTAGTAGGTGCCGGGGTTGAGGCAGGCCTCACCGGTCGACGGGCAGTTGCCGTTCGACGAGCCCCAGACCTGGACGGCGCACGGGTTGACCGTGATGTCGCCACCGAGGATGAGGCCGGTCACGAACGACGCCGACGAGATGCTGATGCTCACCGAGGTGTCGGCGGGCACATCGAGACGGTAGAAGTCGGTGTCGCGGGTGCCAGCGTCGGCCCAGAACGAACCGAGGACGCTCGAACCGATCGAGATGGTCTCGAACTCACCGGTCGCGTTGCAGCCGTTGTTGGTGGCCGAACCGCAGGCCTCGGCCTCGGTCGCATTGTTCGCCGGAAGCGGCGAGCACGGCTCGGGGACATCGATGAACACGGTGCAGTTGCCGGGGACGTCGTAGGTGGCGACGCGGATCAGGTACCAGTTGCCCTGGATGACATTGACCGAGAGATCCGACGCGAAGGGCGCGTTGACCTGGCAGTCGGCGCTACCGTCGTCGTTGCAGCCGACGAGGACGCCGGCCTGGTTCAGGGTGTCGTAGTCGAAGGCAGCCGGAGCGGTGCCCATGTTGTAGATCGCGAGCTTCGTATCGAAGGTCGAGTTGTTGCAGGTGTTCACGCGGAGCGTGCCGTTGGCCGGAGCCTGCACGCGCCACCAGGCATCGTTCAGGAAGAAGTCGTTGCCCGAGTTGCACTGGGCGGCCGGGTGATTCGGGCCGTCGGTGTTGCAGGTGCCGTTGCTGAGAACGGCCGAGCTGTCACCCGCGAGCACGGTCGCGTTCGGGGCGCAGTCGTTG
>JBEAQW010000289.1:0-3788 GCA_041163725.1 Planctomycetota bacterium | reverse complement strand
CTCGTCGGCAAGCTCCCCGAGGGTGTGACCGCAACCGACCTCGTGCTCCGCGCCACCGAGATGCTGCGCAAGCACGGCGTCGTCAACAAGTTCGTCGAGTTCTTCGGCCCCGGCCTCGCCGAGATGCCGCTCGCCAACCGCGCCACCATCGCCAACATGGCGCCCGAGTACGGCGCCACGATCGGCTTCTTCCCGGTGGACGAGCAGACGCTCGCCTACATGCGCCTCTCCGGCCGCCCCGAGGGCCTCGTCAAGACCGTCGAGGCGTACGCGAAGGCCAACGGCTTCTGGCGCGAGGACGACTCGAAGGTCGTCTACTCGAGCGAACTCGTGCTCGACCTCTCGACGATCGTTCCGTCGCTCGCAGGTCCGTCGCGACCCCAGGACCGCATCGCGCTCGACGACATGCAGTCGGGCTGGCGCCGCGATCTCGGCAGGCTCTACAACAAGGGTGCGAACGCAGCGACGCCGAACGCGACCACGATGACCGCCGTCGATGGCGTCGCCGTGCGTGATCCCGAGGGCAACGAGTACCAGTTGAAGCACGGCTCGGTCGTCATCGCCGCGATCACGAGCTGCACCAACACCTCGAACCCGAGCGTGATGATCGGTGCGGGTCTCGTCGCGAAGAAGGCCGCGGCGCTCGGACTCACGCGGAAGCCCTGGGTCAAGACCTCGCTGGCTCCGGGCTCCAAGGTCGTCACCGAGTACCTCGACGCCGCCGGCCTCACGCCCGCGCTCGACGCGATCGGCTTCAACACCGTCGGATACGGCTGCACCACCTGCATCGGAAACTCCGGCCCGCTGCCCGACCACATCGGCGCTGCGATCAAGGAGGGGGACCTCGCCGTCGCGAGCGTGCTCTCCGGCAACCGCAACTTCGAGGCACGCGTCCATCAGGATGTGAAGGCGAACTACCTCGCCTCGCCGCCGCTCTGCGTCGCGTACGCGATCGCGGGCACGGTCGACATCGATCTCCGCAACGACCCGATCGCGACGAAGGCGGACGGCACGCCCGTCTACCTCCGCGACATCTGGCCGAGCGCGAAGGAAGTCGAGGACGCCGTCCACGCCTTCGTGACGCGCGCGCAGTTCGAGAAGGAGTACGCCGATGTCTTCAAGGGCTCCGACGCCTGGCAGCGGATCGCCACCGGCGGCGGCGAGATGTACGGCTGGAACGAGAAGTCGACCTACATCCAGGAGCCGCCGTTCTTCGTCGACATGAAGAAGGAGGCGGGGACGATCGCGCCGGTGACCGGTGCGCGCTGCCTCGCGAAGCTCGGCGACTCGGTGACCACCGACCACATCTCGCCCGCCGGCAACATCAAGGCCGACGGGCCCGCAGGCCGCTTCCTGATCGAGCACGGTGTGTCGCCCGCGATGTTCAACAGCTACGGATCGCGCCGCGGCAACGACCGTGTCATGACGCGAGGCACCTTTGCGAACACGCGCATCAAGAACGAGCTCGCCCCCGGGACCACCGGTGGCCTCACGACCGACTTCACCGACGGCCAGGTGAAGGCGATCTACGACGCGAGCGTGAACTACAAGGCGAAGGGAACGCCGCTCGTCGTGCTCGCCGGCAAGGACTACGGCATGGGTTCCTCGCGCGACTGGGCCGCGAAGGGCACCTTCCTCCTCGGCGTGAAGGTCGTGATCGCGGAGAGCTTCGAGCGCATCCACCGCTCGAACCTCGTCGGCATGGGCGTCATGCCCCTGACCTTCCTTGCCGGCCAGGATCGCAACTCGCTCGGCCTGAAGGGCGACGAGACCTTCGATGTGCACATCCCCGCGGACCTCAAGGCGCGGCAGAACATCAAGGTCGTGGCGCGCCGCGCCGACGGAAGCGCGGTGGAGTTCGAGACGCTCTGCCGTATCGATACGCCCGTCGAGGTCGAGTACTACCGCAACGGCGGCATCCTGAACACGGTGCTCCGCAAGATGATGCGCTGAGCCCATCGACCGACCGAATCCGATCGCCGTGGCGCTTGCGCCACGGCGATTTTCATTCACGCACAAAAGCAGCGGACGCGGTTTCGCGACGAACCGTGGATAGGCTCCGGCAACCGCTTCGTCCGAACCCGGGTGATCGGAAGGCGGGCGATACGCCTTCGTCATGCGGGGACTCCATGCGGGGCCTCGATGCGTGGCCTCTACGCGGGCGTCGATCTGGGGCCTCGACGGGTGGACTCAACGCCGGGAAGGGGAGAATCGAAATGCGATCGGAGCGATGCAGGCAGACCGTTGCACGCAATCCCTCGGTAGCACGCGCGCCGTCGGACCCGCGCGGATCGGGGGGACCGCTCGGAGGGGACGGTCGAGCACACACGGACCTTCGCGCGCTCGAGGCGGGAATCGTCGGTCATCGCATGCCCCACCCCGAGCTCGTCATCTCGGAGACTGGTTGGTCGCGGGATCCCATCGATCGCTTCTGCTGGCGTTGCGGAGTCACTCGCGTTCCGTTCGAGGATGTCTCGCAGGGCTGCGGCGAGTGCCGCGGACGGCCCTCGAGGATCGGCGCCACACGCATTCCGACGCGCGCCGTCGTACGGCTTGGACGCTATGGCCCACCCCTCTCCCAGTGGTCACCCGCGATCAAGCAGCGTGCGTGGAGGCAGATGGCACAGCGGCTCGGCGTAGAACTGGGTCGTCAGGCGATCGAAATGATCCACGCGGGCGCCATGCCGAAGCCTGATTGCGTGGTTCCGGTCCCCGTGCACTGGGCGCGGAGCCTGCTTCGTGGCATCAACCATGCGCAGGCGATCGCCGAAGCGGTTGCATCGGAACTCGGAGTGGCGTGCGTTCCCGCACTGCGTGCGTGCCTCGCGGCGCGGCAGGCGGGCGGCGACGCGGCCGACCGGATGGGGAACCGAGGCCGCTTCACGCTCGGCCGCGCCTTTGCACGCCGCGGTGCGGGTCTGGGGGGTGCGGAGGTGCTTCTCATCGACGATGTCAGGACCACAGGGTCCACCACCCTCGAGGCGGGCCGGACTCTGGCGACCGCTGGAATCCGGGGCCTGTCCATCGGAGTGCTGGCGGTCGTCGATCCGCCACGACGAGCCAGCCTTGCCAGGAATGTGGATAAGTTCTGGGCGAGAGGCTGATGCGCGTCCGAGAAATCGCTACACTCTCGCCCACATTCGCGCGCTTTGCGCGAACCTCGGTGTTCTTCACTGTTCTCGGACAGCTTTGGCTCGATTTTCCATGGTTCTCGGGCGCTTGGCGGAAGGCTCCTGAAAACCTCTGAAAATCGCCGAGGCGGACGCGTCCGAGGGGGTTGACACTGCACTTGGTTTCGCTAAACTCCTCGACCCGCGACGGATTCCGTTGCGGGACGCGGCTTCGGTCGCGCCTCTCTTTGACAAGTTAGCAGTTGGAACGCCGCGAGGATGTTTCGCGCAGGGCGCCGGTCACGGCCGACGCCTGAAGCGCAAATCGCTGCCGCCACAGTGGCAGCAGATGAACATCCTCCGTGATGCCAAAGACAAAGATCAATTCCAGTGGTCGCTGTCAGTTCGGTCTCGTACCGGCTGGTAGTGATGTTCATCATTTATGGTCGATTTGCCATCGACCACTCTCGGCTGGAACCGAGAGACGACCGGCCAACAGAAAATGTTGGTTCGGCCGGGGCAAACCTTCAATGGTACGCAGCGCAAGCTGCTCAATCTTCTTGAAGAGTTTGATCCTGGCTCAGATTGAACGCTGGCGGCATGGCTAAAACATGCAAGTCGAACGCGTGTAGCAATACACGAGTGGCGAAAGGGCGAGGAATAGATTCCTACGTACCC
>JBEAQW010000288.1:0-5089 GCA_041163725.1 Planctomycetota bacterium | reverse complement strand
GCCGACCACCTTCGAGGCGAACTTCCCGCCACTCGTCTGCGGGCAGGCCGTGCGCTACTACATCGGCGCGCAGCTCTCGAACGGCGGTCTCAATGTCGATCCGTCCACGGCTCCCGCGACGGCGTTCGCCGCGCCGATCCAGACAGGCAGCGCGCTCGTCGTGGCGGACAGCTTCGAGGCAGCCGATGCGGGCTGGACGGTGTCGAACGATGCCGCCCTCACCGCGGGTGGCTGGGAGCGCGGCGCTCCGATCGGTACGCTCTCCGGCACGAACCCCGCATCCCCCGCCACCGACGCCACGCCGGCGCCAGGCGTCGCATGCTGGACGACCGGACTCGGCACTCCTGGAGGTAGCTCGGCGAGCCAAGACATCGACGGTGGCACCTCGACCCTGACCTCGCCGGTGTACGACCTGTCGGACGCGGCCGGCGCGACCATGAGCGTGGCGCTGTGGTTCTTCTGCAGCGACATCGTCTCGAACACGACCGCCGAGATCGACGCCCTCCGCATCGAGGTGTCGAACGGTGGTTCGTGGGCGGTGATGGATGACATCCGCACCAACATCAACACCGCGTGGCAGACGCGCACCTACCAGATCGAGGAGTTCGTCACCCTCAACTCGACGGTGCGCGTGCGCTTCGTGACCGGCGATCGCCCCGAGAACTCGACCACCGAGGCGGGCATCGACGACTTCGTGATCACGAAGCTCCTCTGCGAGAGCGCCCAGCCGTGCCCCGCCGACTTCGATGGAGACGGTTCGATCGGCGGCGCCGATCTCGCCCAGCTCCTCAACGCCTGGGGCACCGGCAAGCGCGATCTCGATGGAGACGGCACCACGGGCGGCGCGGATCTCGCCGCGCTGCTGAACTCGTGGGGCGCCTGCCCGTAATCGAGTCTCGATCAAGACAGCCACAGGGCGCCCGCCGGTTCCGGCGGGCGCCTTTCATTTGAGGCCCGGGCACCGTCGCTTGGGAAGCCGTTACGATCCGAGCGATGGCAGACCTCTCGGTCAACCTCGCGGGCGTGACGCTTGCGAACCCGGTCGTGCTCGCCGCGGGTACCTGCGGCTATGTACGCGAACTCGCCGATGCGTTCCCGCTCGGGCGGATCGG
Source organism: Planctomycetota bacterium (assembly GCA_041163725.1). Classification (GTDB taxonomy): domain Bacteria; phylum Planctomycetota; class Phycisphaerae; order Phycisphaerales; family SM1A02; genus QWPT01. The sequence continues at coordinate 3,977 of JBEAQW010000288.1, read as the reverse complement.
CGCGGTCACGACCAAGTCGATCACGCGCGATCCGCGCGCCGGAAACGACCCGTGGAGGATCATCGACAGCCCCGCGGGCATGCTGAACGCGATCGGCCTCGCGAATGTCGGCGTCGATCGCTTTCTCGCGGAGAAACTGCCCGACGCCGCCGGACTTCCATGCCGGCTGATCGGCTCGGTCGCGGGGCACTCGGCCGATGAGTATCTCGCGGTCGCCGAGCGATTCGACCGCGCATCCGAGATCGCCGCGGTCGAGCTCAATGTCTCCTGCCCGAACACCTCCGACGGCCTGCAGTTCGGCGAGCACCCGGGCGCCCTGCGTACGCTCCTCGCAGAGGTCCGACCGGCGGTGCGCAGCAAGCCGCTCATCGTGAAGCTCTCTCCGAATGTCGGCGACATCGTCGCGATGGCCGCGGCTGCGGTCGAGGGCGGCGCGTCGGCGCTCGTCGTCGCCAACACCTTCTCCGCCATGGCGATCGATGTCGAGACGCGTGCGTTCCGGCTGTCGCGCGGACGAGGAGGACTCTCCGGCCCCGGCATCCATCCCATCGTGGTGCGCATGGTGCACGATGTCTGGCGATCGGTCGCACGCGACGCGGGCGTTCCGATCATCGGCCTCGGCGGCGTGACGAACTGGCGCGACGCCGCGGAGTTCATCCTCGCCGGTGCAAGCGCGGTCGGCGTCGGCACCGCGCTCTTCATCGATCCGCGCGCGCCGCTCGCGATCGTCGATGGCCTCGCGCGCTGGACCGAGCGTCAGGGCTGCAGGTCCATCTCGGAACTCGTCGGCGCCGCGCGGGCCACCGCATGAACCGCAGCGAGCGCGAGCGCTTCGACGCCCTCTTCGAGGAGGTCCTCGCGGAACTCCCGGAGGGCATCCACCAGCTCATCGAGGAAGTCCCCCTCGTCCTCGAGGATCGCCCGAGCGTCGAACTGCTCCGTGAACTGGGAATCGACGACGACGACGAGATCCTGTGCGGACTCCACACGGGCATTCCGCTCACCGAACGCTCGGTCGAGGCCGCGGACGCATCCGATGTGGTGCAGATCTTCCGCGAGGGCATCATCGACATGGCCGGCGGCTGGGAGGAAGGTGAGGACGATGAGGGCGCTTTTGGCGGCGTGGAGCGGATCCGCAAGGAGATCCGCATCACCATCCTGCACGAACTGGGGCACCACTTCGGACTCGACGAGGACGATCTCGACGACCTCGGATACGCGTGAGCGAATCGCCTAGTATGGGCTCCCCCGCGCCACCCGCGGGAGCGACCGAGGACGGAAGCGACGCGGCGATCGCCGCGGCAATCGACGCAGGAAACGACCATGAACGCAGAACGCATCGCCCAGTTCGAGAAGATGGCCTCGGCCGACCCGACCAACGAGATGGCGCACTTCAGCCTCGGCAACGCGTACCTGCAGACCGAGCGATTCGCCGAGGCCGCCCAGTGCTTCGAGCGCTGCGTCGAGATCAACCCCGACATGAGCAAGGCGTTCCAGCTCGGTGGTGATGCGATGATCAAGGCGGGCTGGGAGGACAAGGCGGTGGCCTTCCTCGAGCGCGGCTTCGCGGTCGCGGCGTCGAAGGGCGACCGCATGCCGCAGCAGGCGATGGCGAAGCTCCTCGAGGGGATCGGCCGCAAGGCGCCGCTCCTGGCCGAGGAGGCCGAGACCGCCGATCGGCTGCGCGACGCCGGCGCCTTCGTCTGCCGCCGCACGGGGCGTCCCGGAACGAAGATGGAGTCCGCGCCGATGCGCGGCCCGCTCGGCGCATGGATCGCCGCCAACATCTCGCAGGAGACCTGGAGGCAGTGGATCGGTCAGGGTACGAAGGTCATCAACGAGCTGCGGCTCGACTTCACGCGCGACCGCGACCAGGAGATCTACGACCAGCACATGCGCGAGTACCTCGGGATCGACGACGAGGTGATGCAGGAGATCGCGGCGACGAAGTGACCGCCCGGTTCAGACGCGAACCTGCCGCTGGTAGTACCACCACTCTGTGACGACGACGAGCAGGCCGATGGCGAGAACCCACGGCCAGAGCGCGCCTCGGCGGGAATCGCCGACGACGATCCCCTGCACATTGCGGTTTCCGAAGTCGAGCATCTCGCGCGGCGCGATGCGCGCCTCCGCGGGGTCGGCGATGTTCACAGCCGCAAGCCGCGTCTCGCGCTCCGATGCACCCGGAGAGAGGAACTCGATGCGATGGAGCCCAGCGCGCTCGGCCGGACCCCAGGTCACCGTGCCGTCGGCGTCAGGGACGAGCGCCGCGCGGACGCCGTCCGGAGCCGTCAGCACCGCATCGCGGCTGCCCGCGGGAAGGCGGAGCGAGATCGCATCGCCCGGAACCAGCGAACGCCCAGCGATCGCCTCACCGACATGGGCGAGGTACTCGACCGCCGACGCCGTGAAGTTCACGAACGAGCGCTGGAACGGCCAGTTCGAGTCGAGCGGGTCGAACGCGACATAGACGAGATGCAGCTCGCCGCGGTCCAGCGCGAGCACGAGCGGCCCCTCCGCCGCCTCCGCGAGGACCTGGAAGCTCCGATCGGCCTGCACCGCGACCATGCGCGAGACGAACAGCTCGTCGAGCCGCGCAAGTTGGAAGAGCGGATGCTCATCGCGCGCCGAACGCGCGTAGACGCCCTCGTGGGTGCCGAAGGCGGTGAGTCCCTCGACGGGCGGCGCATCGCCGAACACGAGGAATCGGCCCGCGGGCAGCCGCTTCGGGCGCACCGCATCGAGCACGATGACATCGAACCCCGCGAGCGATCCATCCTCGACGCGCGCGTCGAAGTCCTCGACTCCGATCGAACTGAAGCGTTCGATGGGGAGGCCCTCGAGCAGCGTCCGGACGACGAATCCACCCGAGCCGACATGCAGGATCGAGAGACGCTTCGCCGGCGCGACCACGGCAATCGCGGCGTCGTCCGCCCGCAGCGCATCGTCCTCGACGATCGAGACCTCGATCGAGGCGTTCATCGGCTGCTCGATCGGCCGGAAGGTGACCTGGCTGCGCCCCGGGATCCACTCGGACCCATCATCGCGCGCCGCCGGAACCTCGAGCGGCTCGGGCGTGACGGCGCGCACGGTGCCGTTCACGGCGAGCTGCAGCGAGACGAGACGGCGCTCGGGCAACGGATTCACGATCGATGCGAACACCTGCACGCGGTCGGGAAACTCCGGTGGACGCTCCGCACTCAACGCGACCACCGCGCAGTTGTCCGAGGCCGACCCCACGCGGTGGTAGACGATCGCCTCGCCGTCGCGGAGCGCGAGTTCGCCGAGATCGGCGATGCGGCCGTCCGAGTAGAGGTCGATCGTCGGGATCGACGCGGTGTCGACCTCGACGCGCTCGCCGCGCGCGTCGCTCCGGTTCTGGCTGTCGGTGAAGGCGCGGGCGAGTTCGAACGCCTCGGCGATGCGGGTCGACTCGTCGGTCGCGCCGATCGCGTCGATCGCGTCGAGGACCGCGGCGAGCGAATCGGTGAACGGCGCGCGGATCTCCGCCCGCGCTGCGAAGGAGACCACCATGACATCGCTCGCGCCAAGCGAGAACCAGCCGCCGCCGAGGAGTTCGCGGGCACGCGACTTCGCAGCCTCCTTCGCGAGCACAAGGCGTTCGACGGGTGGGTCGATCGCGCGGCCGGACTCGTCCACCGACTCGATCGCATTCATGCTCGCCGAGCAGTCGATCATGATGACATGCCGGCCACCACGCGTGCCGATTCCCTCCGCCTCGGGCTGTGCGAGCGCGAGCGCGATGGCCACGACCGCGAGGATCTGGAGAAGGAGCAGCAGATTGAACCGCAGGCGCTGGAACGGCGCGTTCGCACGCAGATCCGCGAGCGAGCGCGTCCAGAGGAGCGTGCTCGAGACGACGCGCTTGCGCCGCCGCAGCTTGAGGAACCACAGGGCGACGAGCGGCGCGAGGATCGCCGCGCCGAGGATGGCGCCGGCGAGCGGGGTGACCCAGG
>JBEAQW010000287.1:0-2657 GCA_041163725.1 Planctomycetota bacterium | reverse complement strand
TCCGTCCGCGCCGACGACGACCTCGTCCTCTGGGGCAAGAACCGCGCGACCAATTCGCGCTTCCTCGCGCCGATCACGCAGATCTCCGCGGGCATCGGCCACACGGCGTTCCTCCTCGACGATGGAAGCCTCGCGGTGTGGGGCGACAACTACAACTACGGCGTCGCCACGCCGCCCGCGCTCACCGACGCGGTGATGGTCGGTGTGGGCCAGTTCCACGGCGCCGCGCTGCGCAGCGACGGATCGGTCGTGACCTGGGGCAGCAACCTCAGCAACCAGCAGAACATTCCCGCCGGTCTCGTCGCATCGAAGATCTCCGTCGGTGGCTCGCACACGCTCGCGCTCCGCACGAGCGGGACGGTCGCGGCCTGGGGACTCAACGATCTCGGCCAGTGCACCGTGCCCGCGACGGTCGGAACTGCGGTCGAGGTCGCGGCGGGTCACCGTCACAGCCTCGCGCGCCGCTCGAACAACACCGTCGTCGGCTGGGGCTACAACCAGACCGGGCAGATCAATGTGCCCGCCGCGAGCAGCGGCGCCGTCCAGATCTCCGCGGGCGACAACTTCAGCGCCGCGCTCATGCCGAGCGGCTCGGTCGTCACCTGGGGTTCGTGGCCGAACACGCCGCCCGCCGTCCAGAACTTCATCCGCATCGAGTGCGGTGGCAACCATCTCGTCGGCCTGCGCGCCGATGGTTCGGTCGCCGCATGGGGCTTCGCGAACTCGACGGGAACCGACCTTCCCGCGCTCGAGGCGCCCGCCGTGCAGATCGCCGCGGGCGACGGATTCACCACGATCCTCATGGCCAACGGCGCCGTCGCGACGGCTGGCCCGTCGGATGTGTGCGCCACGGGCTTCCCGAACCGCGCCGAAGTGCGCGCGCTCGCCGCAACCGATCGCACGATCGCGATCGTCGATGAGAGCGGCTTCGTGCAGGTCTACGGCGAACTCGGGTGGTCGAACAGCGGAAGCGTGCCCGCGGACCTCGGTCCCGTCGCGGCGCTCGCCGGCACCCACGGCGGCTTCTGCGCGCTCGAGACGGGCGGCACCGTGCGCACCTGGGGCTCGACCTCGACGCTCAATCCGCCCGCGCTGACGGGCGTCGTCGAGATCACCGGCGGCGGCTACCACTTCGTCGCGCGCCACAAGGACGGCACGGTCTCGTGCTGGGGACAGAACACGAGCGGCCAGTGCACCGTGCCCGCGAAGCTCGGCGGCGTGACGCACATCGCCGCAGGCGACGCGTTCTCGCTCGCGGTGCGCAGCGACGGCTCGATCGCCGCGTGGGGCAGCAACGCCGACGGCGCGCTCAATGCGCCGCTCCTGACCGAAGCGCCGCGCTCGATCGATGCGGGCAACGCGCACGCGGTCGTCGTGCGCGGCAACGGCACCGTCGTCGCGTGGGGCTCGAACACGAGCAGCCAGCTCACCGTGCCCGCGGGTCTCGACCGCGTGGTGCAGGTCGCGTGCTCGAACTACGCGACCGTGGCCGTGCGCGATGACGGCACCGTCGTCGCGTGGGGTGGCGGAATGAATCCCACCACCGGCCCAGCGCCGGCGCCCGCCTACGCGACCGACATCGCGCAGGTCGTCGCGAAGGGACCGATCGCGGTCGCCATCCGTCGGCCTGGCGCCCAGGGCGTGCCCGGGGACCTGAACGGCGACGGCATCGTGAACGCCGCGGATCTCGCCGTTCTGCTCAGCTCGTGGGGCGGAAGCGGCGCGGCCGACCTGAACGGCGATGGCATCGTGAACGCCGCCGACCTCACGATCCTGCTCGACAACTGGTCCTGAGGCCCCGCGTCGATAACCTCGGCAGCGAGCGGCGGCGCGCCGAGCGGCCGATCGCGCGAATCCCGTGCGGGTTCGCTCACGACCTGCTTGCGATCCGCCGATCTTTGCCCTACCTTTCCCGACCCGCGCGGTTTGTGTGCGCGGGACAACCAAGCATCTGGGCCTGTAGCTCAATTGGGAGAGCGCTTCCATGGCATGGAAGAGGTCGTCGGTTCGAGCCCGATCAGGTCCACTGAGTTGAAGAACGCCGCAGGCTTCCTGCGGCGTTCTTGCTTTCCGGGAAGGCGCCTTCGCGCCCGATTTCGCTCCGCATCTGAGAGACGCCCCCCGCCGCGCGGAAGCCTTGCAGACCGTGTTGAGGAGCGCGGCCATCGTCGCCTCCTACCGGAGCAAGCCATGTACGCAAGGAACCAGACCGTCGGATCGGCGGCCCCCGTCAGCACTGCCACCCGCCGCCTCTTCGGCACGGTCGCCGGTCCCGTTGCCAGCCTCGTCGCCGGCACCATCGCCTCGACCCTGTCGGCCGACTTCGTCACCACCCGCTACATCTCGGGCTCGAGCTACCACCTCCAGATCAACGACATGCCCGACCTCGACCAGCAGCGCGACGGTCTGGGCGCATGGGGGGCGTGCCAGTAAGGCACGCGGACCAGGCGCGCGGCGAGAGCATGCTCTTACTCCTCAGTCACACGGCGCGGGCCCTTCTTCGCGAGAAGGGGGTCCGCGCCGTGTGCGAGTTATTGGGGGGGTGGGGCGGCGCGTGGCGACGAGGTGGGTAAGGGGAAGGAAGGACGGAAGAGGGGAAAGGAAAGAGGAAAGAGAGGAAAGGAAACTCAGAGGGGGGCCCTCGCGACACGGAAACC
>JBEAQW010000286.1:0-9998 GCA_041163725.1 Planctomycetota bacterium | reverse complement strand
TCGATCGGTGGATCTCACGCACAAGGAATCACCGCGCGTCACGCGCGGATCGATCTCTTCTCGCTTTGCTGCACTACGGCCGCCATCACCATGGCCGGGCGTCGTCCGACGCCACGAAGATCCGGGCGGATTCGCCGTGTCCTTCCGGGCGAGCACAGGTATGCGCGCAGCGGAGGAGCGGCGGTCCGACACCGGACCACATGTCGCTCCATGCCGTCGGATGCGGTGGCACGGAAGCGTGGACAAATGTCACCCCGAATCGCGGACGCGCCATTCCGATCGCGGCGGATTTCGCAGGGTTTCCGCGGAGAGCGATAAAGTCACGCGCCGCGGGAGCATGCGCGAATCAGGCGGACGAGCGCCGAGGGCGGTAAGTCGGGCTCGACGCCGCGCCCACCGCAGCAGGCGGATGCCGCCGCGAAGCCCGAGCGTGCCGCACCCTCCATCGTGCTCGGCCAGCCGGTGTCGGTCCATTCGCCCGCGATGAAGAGGTTCGCCACGCCACCCGCGAGGTCGCCGGCCTCGACCCGCGCGCGGGGCCGGATCGCATCGATGCCGGGCGAACTCGCGAAGGTCGCGCGCTTCTCGAGCACCGGACGCGACCACAGCACATCGGCGTCGGTCACACCGGGAACCGCCCACGCGAGGTCGTCGACGACCCGCGCGCGAACCTCCGCCTCGGAGAGACCGATCCAATCGTCCGCAGCCGAGACCACCGCCTCGATGCGCTGCGTGAAGTCCGCACCTTCCGGAGCGTGATGCGCGAAGAGCCAGTGCACGGCGCGCCCCGGCAGCGCGAGGTTCGCCACATCGAGCACGCGTCGGCGCATCGCGAGGTGCACGCCGAGGATCGGCGAGAAGGCGAATCCCTCGAGGTTCGCGAGGCGTCGGTCGCGCGCGCGGAGCGTGTCCGAGCAGAGGCGCGCGAGCCGGCCCGGCGGAACCGCCGCGATCACCGCCTGCGCGCCGACGACGCCATCGCCGCAGACGACGCCCGTGATGCGCGCACCATCGAACGCGAGCGCACGCGCGGCGGTGCGCAGCCGCAGTTCGCCGCCCGCTTCGCGCAGGATGGTCTCGACGCGCGCATAGAGCCGGCCGAGCGGCACGCGCGCCACACCGACGGCGCCTGCGAAACGATGCGCCAGCATGCCCTCGTCGAACACCTTGAGCGCGTGCGTCGCCTCGCATCGTGCGCTCGGCAGATTGCATGCGCTCACGACGACGGGATCCCAGAAGAGCCGCACCGTGCGCTCCGGCTGCCGCTGCCCCGCGAGGAACTCCGCGAACGCCCTGCCCTGCCAGCGCATGCGGCCCTTCGGCCCCATGCGGAGGATCGCGAGGAACGCACGCGCGATCGCACGCTTCTCCGAGAAGTCGAACATCCGCATGCGCATGAATCCGGGCGCATAGTGGAGTGGTGCAGGAAGCAAGCCCGCGATCGGCAGCGCGTCGTGCGCACCGTCGCCGCGCGCGAACCAGAGCGTCTCGTGCCAGTCGAGCTTGTCGAGCACGCCGAGCCGGTCGTAGAGCTCGAGGATGTTCGTGCAGCAGCCCATCACGATGTGCTGGCAGTTGTCGAGCTCGAGGCTGCTGCGCATGTCGGTGAAGCTCGACGCGCGGCCTCCGAGCCGCGTTCCGCTCTCGACGAGGATCGGCCGCCAGCCTGCGTCGGCCGCGCGCACCGCGGCCGCGATTCCCGCGACACCGCCACCGACGATGGCCACCGTCCGCGGGATGCTCCTCCCGATGTTCTCCCCGCCCGTCATCCGAGCGGCCCCAGCAGTCCGAGCCGCGCGCGCAGCGCGATCCACGACTTCTCGACGCGCGGAAGCCGCGTGCGCTGCGACAGCGCCCGTCGCGGATCGCGCGCGATGCGCCGCAGGATGCGGCGGTAGATCGCGCTCATGGCGCGGATCGTCGGCACCGCGGACGGCGCGACCATGCCGTCGAGCGCCGCGCTCTCCGCGAAGATCCGCTCGGCGCGCGCGCACTGGATGTGCATGAAGCGCGCGCAGCGCGCGGGATCGCTCCACGCGAGGAGCGCATCGGCATCGAGCGCGCTCGCGCGCAGTTCGTCGGCGGGCAGGTACGAGCGGCCGCGCGCACGGTCCTCGCGGATGTCGCGCAGGATGTTCACCAGCTGGAACGCCACGCCGCGCTTGGTCGAGAGCACGCGCGCGATCGCAGGATCGGCGCCTTCGCGCAGCCCCCAGACATCGAGGCAGATCCGCCCGACCGTCGAGGCCACGCGGTCGCAGTACACCTCGACCGCCGGGTAGTCCGCGAAGCCATCGGGCTCGAGATCCATCCGCTGCCCCTCGATCGCGGCGAGGAAGTCGGCGGCATCGACCGGATGCGCCCGCACGACCTCGCCGAGCCCCGCGAGCACCGCCGACTCGCGTGCGTCCGCACCGCGCCCGGTGCGTCCCTCGAGCACTTCGCGCGTCGCAGCCTCGAAGCGCGCGAGATCACCGCGCTTCTCCTCGACGGAACGCGTCTCGTTGTCCGCGAGATCATCGAGCACGCGCATCCAGGCGTAGACGGCGTAGAGCGCACGCCGCGGCGCCTTCGGCAGCAGCTTCAGGCCGAAGTAGAAGTTCCGTGCCTCGACGCGCGTGATCTCCGCACATGCATCGAGTGCGGCTTCGGCATTCATGCTCCGGCTCCGGCCGCGGATTCGTGCGTTGGCTCGGGAGCCGCGTCGGGCGACGCGTCGGACACGGGCGGAAGCGGAAAGCGCGCCGCATCGGGGTCGGGCTCGGGATCGACGATCCACGCGCTCGGCTCCTGCAGCCGCGGCCGGTACCACGCGAATCGGCGCATCGCGAGGGCGCGCAGCACGAGCGCCGCCTTGCGTGGCGCGCTGAGCTTCGGCCGTTCGAGCACGGTCTCGCAGTTCCAGCGCTCGATGTTCCAGAGCACCGTGCGTCCGCCGGCGGCGAAGAGCCAGAGCAGCGGCTGGGCCGGGGGCGATGCAGACGGCACGAGCGCCTCCGCCTGCGCGTAGATGTCCCAGGTCCGCGCAACGAGCCTACGCACGAGCCGCCGCGACTCGGTCCAGAACGCGCGGTCGGCCGAGAATCCGCGCGCGATCGTCTCGTCGAGACGCCGCTCGAAGCCGTCGATCTCGTGCATGTCGGCGGGCACATAGATCCGCCGGCGCTCGACCCAGTCGCGTCGGATGTCCTGCCAGTGGTTCGTGAGCTGCAGCGCGGTGCAGAGCGCATCGCTCGCCGCGAGCTGCGCGTCGTCGCAACGCTCGCCGAGCACGCGCAGCACGATCCGTCCGACGGGATTCGCGCTCAGGCTGCAGTAACCGAGGAGTTCGTCCCACGACCGGTAGCGGTCCTTGCGCTGATCGAGCTCGAACGCGTCGAGCAGCTGGTGGAAGGACCGCGCATCGAGCGCATGGCGCACGAAGGTCGTGCGCAGCGCGACGAACACGGGGTGGCGCGCCTCGCCCGCCACCATCGCATCGAGCTCCCGCCGCCACCATGCGAGCAGCTCCAGCGCACGCTCCGGGCTCCCCGCCTCGTCTCCCAGATCGTCCGCCCAGCGGCAGAACGCGTAGACCGCGGCGAAGTCCCCGCGACAACCGTCAGGCACGAGCGGCGAGAGCACCGAGAAGTTCTCGCGGTGGACCCCCACCACGCTCCGGCAGTACGCCTGCGCCTCGGCCTCGGGCACCGCGACCGTCTGGTCGGGCCCGAAACGCGGCAGATCCTCGGCAACGATGCTCCGTCCGGCCTTCATCGGTCGGGAAGGTACCTCGCGCACCGCGCGAAGTGTGCGGGGCATGCGTATCATTTCCGCTTCCATGAAGATCCTCCTCGCGAACCCCCGCGGCTTCTGCGCCGGCGTCTACATGGCGATCGATGTCGTCGACCAGCTCCTCGACATCTGCGACGGCGAGCGCGTGTTCGTCTACCACGAGATCGTGCACAACCGCCATGTCGTCCAGCGGTTCCGCGACCGCGGCGTGACCTTCATCGAGAGCCTCGACGATGTTCCGGAGGGATCGATCCTCGTGTTCTCCGCGCACGGCGTGAGTCCGGCCGTGCGCACCAAGGCACGCGCGAAGCAGCTCGTCGCGATCGACGCGACCTGCCCGCTCGTCATGAAGGTGCACGCCGAGGCGATCCGCTATGCGAAGCGCGGCTGGCAGATCCTGCTCGTCGGCCACCGCGACCATCAGGAGGTGATCGGCACGCGCGGCGAGGCACCCGATGCCATCCAGGTCGTCGAACGGCCGGAGGACATCCCGGATCTCGTCGTCCACGATCCCGACAAACTCGTCTACCTCACGCAGACCACGCTCTCGCTCGATGACGCGAATGTCGTGATCTCGGCGCTGAAGCGCGCGTTCCCGAACATCCACGAGCCGCCCTCGAGCGACATCTGCTACGCGACGACCAACCGCCAGACCGCGGTGCGCGAGATCGCGCCGGACGCCGACTTCGTGCTCGTGGTCGGGAGCCGCAACAGTTCGAACTCGGTGCGCCTGACCGAGATCGCGATGAACGACGGCACGCCGTCGCGCCTCATCGACGACGCCGGCGAGATCGACCCCGCGTGGTTCGAAGGCGTCGGCACCGTGCTCGTCACCTCCGGCGCGAGCGTGCCCGAGGATCTCGTGCTCGGCGTCATCGAGGCACTCGTCGAGCGCTTCGGCGGCGAGGTCGAGCAGCGCGATGTATACGACGAGCGCGTCGAGTTCGGCCTGCCCGGCACGCTCCGCGAGCTCATGCGCGAGCGCGGCGTCGATCCCGATACGCGCCGCATCCGCATCGATCGCGAGGCCGACACGAGCGCGTGGCTCACGCGCAAGCACATCCCGAACCACACCGTGCAGGTGACCGTCCGCGCGAGCGAGGGGAAGGGATCATGAGCGCCCCCGAACGGGAGTCGGTCTTCGAGCACGACCTCGCGTCGCTCACCGCTTCGTGCGAGGCGATCGGACTTCCCCGCCGGACCGGTGGGCAGGTCCTCAAGTGGATCTACGAGAAGGGCGTCGTCGACTTCGCCCAGATGTCCGATCTCTCGAAGGATGCTCGCGCACGCCTCGCGGACCGGTTCACCGCGCTGCAGGGCTCGGTGATCCGCCATCAGGTCGCGACCGACGACACGCAGAAGCTCCTCGTCGAATGGGGCGACGGCGATGCGCCCGCGGAGGGCGTGGCCCTTCGCATCGCGGGTACGCGCACCGATCGCCAGACCGAGACGGTGATGATCCCCACCGACGACCGCAAGACCGCGTGCGTCTCGAGCCAGGTCGGATGCCCCGTCGGCTGCCGCTTCTGCGCGTCGGGCATCGGCGGACTCGACGGAAACCTCACCGCGGGACGCATCGTCGAGCAGGTGTGGCGCCTCGGCCGTCTCGAGGGCGTCGGACGCATCTCGAATGTCGTGTTCATGGGCATGGGCGAGCCACTCGCGAACTTCGCGAATGTGACGGCTGCGATCCGCACCATGAACGCCGAGTGGGGACTCGGGATCGGCGCGCGCCGCATCACCGTGTCGACGGTGGGCCTGCCCGCGGCGATCCGCAGGCTGTGCAGCTTCGAGATCCCGGTGACGCTCGCGCTCTCGCTGCATGCGCCGTTCGATGAGCTGCGCCGCTCGATCATCCCGTGGGCCGAGTACTCGACGATCGAGGAGCTTCTCGACGCCTGCCAGGAGTGGTTCGTCAAGACCGGTCGCGAGATCACGCTCGAGTACATCCTGCTCGGCGGGGTCAACGATCGCACCGAGCACGCCGAGGAGCTCGCGCGCCTCGCGCGCACGATGCGCGCGAATGTGAACCTCATCCGCTACAACGAGGTCGAGGGCGTGCCGTTCGCGCGCCCGGGCACCGAGGATGTGCGTCGTTTCCAGGAGATCCTGCGCGCGAGGCGCGTGAATGCCCACATCCGCGCGAGCCGCGGGCGCGACATCGCGGCGGCGTGCGGCCAGCTCCGTCACGAGCACGCGGCGGCTGCCGACGGCGATGCGCGGTCCTGATCAGAGGCCTTCCACGCCGGCGCGAAGCTCCGCGGCCGTCATCGACCGCAGTCCCTCGTCCGAGGCGAGCATGGCGAAGCGCCGCATGCACATCGCCCAGTGCGCGGGATCCGACCCGAATCCGCGCGCCGCCCTCTCCGCGAGCGAGATCGCGTACACGCGAACCTCCTGCGCGCGGACCTCGCCACGCAGCGACCACGGCACGATCGGCCGCAGGAGCCGAAGGACCTCGGCGGGCCAGTCGCTCGACCGCACATCGAGGCGGTAGCGCCGCAATCCGGCGGAGAGCTCGAAGCGGCTCAGGAAGCGGCGCTCGAGCGTGTCACCGTGGGACGCGCGCACGCCGAGCCGCTCGCGGATGCGGCGCCGCTGCTCGAGGCTCGTCGACATCGCGAGGACATAGATCAGGTCGCGCACGAGCAGCGCGTCGGCGAGGGGCTCGGCCGCGAGCTGGGCGAGGGCGCCCGACGCATCGGCGCGCAGCAGTCCCGCGATGAGCCCTTCGTACAGCCGCATCATGCGGGTACCGCCCCAGACGATCGATCGGTGCAGGGCCGTGACCACCGCACGCGCCGCACGGTCGGCATCGGCGCCATCGCCGAAGCGCTCGAACACGGCGATCATGCCCGACGCGCTCATCGCGAAGCGCGCGGCGCGACGGCGTCCGCCGAAACGCTCGCGCACGAGCTCGAGCGCGAGCCGCCGCACGAGCCGCTCGAGCGACTCGCGTTCCTCGACGGAGCGCCGCACGGCGCCGCCGGCCTCGAGCCGCCTTCCGAAGTTGAACGCCTCGACCGTGCGTCCCACACCGCCCTGCTCCGCACGCCGCACCGCCGACTCGATCGCCGCCAGCGAGACGGGCACGAGGCCGCGCTGGTAGGCGAGTCCGAGCAGCACGACATCGAGCAGACGCTCCGAAAGCAGATTCGTACGACAGAGCGCGGCGAAGTCATCGACGAGCGAGTGCGATGCCTGCCCGCATCGCTCGACCGCACCGCGCAGCGCGCCGCACGCGGCGAGCGCCTCGTCGTTGAACTGGTCCTCGAGGGGACCGTCGTTCGCCACAAGCGCCGTGCGCCCCACCGACGCGACGCGCAGCGTCGGATCCGGACCGAGCGCGCGCACCGTCTCGACGGCGTCCATGCCGAGCACGAGATCCGCCTCGCCGTACGGCACCGCACCCGTGCGCGGCGCGCGTACATCGCCGGGCCTCATCTGCAGGAAGAGCACCTGCGCCCAGGCGCGCCGGCCACGCCCGCACGGTTCGTCGGACGAGCAGAGCTCGACGCGGTAGCCCATCGCACGCCCCGCATCGGCGAGGATGCGCGCCACCACGCCGGGAGTCGCGGCGCGGAAACCAGCGAGATGCACGCGGTAGACGCCCTGCTGGCCATGCACCGGCCGCGGCGGCGTCAGCCCGACCGAGCCACGCGAGAATGCGGAGATGGGCGGCTTGGTGCGCACGACCTCGACCTGCTCGGAGATCGCGGTCGCGCGGAACTGCACTCCCTCGATGCGCGCACCGAGTTCCTCGCGCACGAACTCGCCCTGGATCGGCGTCGCGCCCTGCTCCTCGGCCTCGTCGAGCAGGCCGGCGAGCGTGGGCGGCCTGATCTCGCACGCGATGTCCGCCGGCCAGACGAGACGCTGCTGCGGCTGGTAGCCGAGACGATCGCGTTCAAGGAAGCCACGGTCGACCGCATCCGCATCGAGTCGGGCGGGCGGCCCGTCGGCGAGGACGAGCACCGTCAGTCCGTCGAACGCGGCGGCCTCGAGGATCGCCGCACGCGCCGCCTCGTCGTCGTTCAGATCCGCGCGCGCGACATGCACGCGCCCCGACACGCTCGATGGAATCGCCGCATCGGCGAGGCGCGCGAGATCGAACTCGCCCCAGGTCGTCGCACCCGCGCCGACATCGACCACGAGGAGCAGCCGCCGCATCGGATCTCGCGCGGCCTGGCGGAGCGCATCGACGCCCTCCTTCAGGAACCGCCTGCGCGTGTAGATCTCGACCGCGAGCACTCCGCCTGAGTCGCTGCGCGGCGGAAGCTGCTCGAGGGCGAAGCGCGTCACCGCATCCTCGTCCTCGTCCTCGCGCGGACGCGCCCGCACCTCCTGATCGAGCTCGACGAGCATGCCCTGCACCATGCGCATGGCCGCGCCGAGCCCGAGCGATGCGCTCCGCGGCGGCACCTCCATCCGCTCGAGGATCTCGTCGCCGTGCGCGAGCCGCGTGGCGACCGCAAGCGAAGGCCGCACCGCGTGGAGCAGATGGATGATGCGGCGCACGAGCAGCGACGGCCGCGTGGCCTCGTTCACGCCGAACTGCATCGATTCACCCGACTTGTCCGGCGGAAGATCGCGCACGAAGACCGGCGGCACGCGCGCGCCGCGACGCCGCAGCGATTCGAGCGCCCCGAAGATTCCCTGCATCGCAACGCCGGGCCGCGTCTCGAGCACGACCGCCTGCTGCACGCGGTCGAGGAATCGCTGGAGCGTCGCCTCGTCGACCGGCGAGACGAGACCGAGCCGCAGGATCGGCACACGCCCCGCGAGCTGGAGCTCGTCGACGACATGCGCGAGCGCGCGCTCGCACACACCGGAGGCGATGAAGCCGACGACCTCGCGTTCGCCCGGACTCGGCAGGCTCACCATCGCGTTGAGCTCGAGCCGGCGCGCCACGCGCAGGAGATCGCCTGTATCGCGGGGCTGGGTCCCCGCGCGGAGCCGCCGCTGCAGGATGAGTTCATCGACATTCGACACGACGCGGTTCGGCCGCGCTGGAATCGTCTCCGACGACGAGAGCATCGACGCATGGACAACGATCGCGACCGGCACGAGTCCGGCGCGCGAGATGCGCAGCGCCTGCTCGACCGAATCGCGGAGCGCCGAGAGATCGGCCGGCTCGATGACCGCGAACCCCGCGTCGATCGCGATGCGTCGCGGGCAGAGCGAGGGCTCCGCCACGGGATCATCCTCGAGCACCACCGCGAGCCCGTGCTCCGGACTGCGGAAGTTCGCACGCGCATCGCGGAGCGCGTCGACGGCAAGCACGATGTCGGCGGCGGGAATCACCGCGGCCGCACTGCGCCCGCCCCGCACCGCCGCAAGCGCGAGCGCGACCGCACGCGCGCCATCGCCGCCGGTCCACACCTCCGCCTGATGCCGCGCGAGGAGCTTCTGCACGGCATCGGACTGCACGCAGCGGATGAACGCCGCCATGCGGGGCGCGATCGGAAGCGCCACCGTACCGACCGCCACCTGCGATTCGAGCACGCCCTTGAGGAACGCCTCCGCCGCATCCACCAGCACCGCCCCTTCGGCGGCGTGCAGCGGCGTCGGCGGCGTCGATGGAGCGCTCGGGCTGATCACGCGCGCAGGATAGAGCGTATTCTCCCGCGCGTGCGCATCCGCATGCTCGTCACCGACCTCGATGGAACCCTGCTCGACCGCGCCGGGCGCGTGAGCGCACGCAATCTCGAGGCGATCCGCCGGCTGCAGGACCAGGGCGTCGAGGTCGTGCCCGCGACGGGCCGCTCTCTTCCCGAGTGCGGACATGTGCTCGACCACATCAACCACGAGGGACACGCGATCACCGCGGGCGGCGCGCTCGTACACGACGCGCGCGACGGTTCGGTCGTGATCCGTCGCACGCTCGCGCCCGAGATCGTGCGCGGGATCGCGGGAATCCTCGGCGATCACGGCCACCTGGCGCATCTCCTGCAGGACCACACGGAGGCGGGCGTCGACTACATCATGGTCGGCGACCAGCCGTTCGACCCGGCAACCGCGTGGTGGTTCGAGCATCTTCCCGTCCGCTACCGCCGCGTCCCCGCCCTCGCGGCGCACGATGCGCACCACCACACCGTCCGCGTCGGCACGGTCGCGCTCGGCAGCGTGCTCGGGACCGTGGCCTCGCGCATCACCAGCGACTTCGGCGAGCTCGTCCACGCGCAGCACTGGTCCGCGCAGACCGCCGAGCACGCGGTCGGCAG
>JBEAQW010000285.1:0-7796 GCA_041163725.1 Planctomycetota bacterium | reverse complement strand
CGAGGCCGCATGCGGTCGCCCAGCCCGGATGGGGCAGCTGCGGATCGGGCAGGCCCTTCGGGGCCTTGCCGTTCATGAGGAACCGCGCCATGGGATCACCGACCTTCGCGGGAAGGCGGAGCCCCGAGGCGAGCGACTGGCAGAGACCGGTGTCGCGCGCCTCGCCACCGAGGAACACGACGCGGTCGATGCGACGGTCGCGGAAGAGCGCGCCGTGGTAGCGCGTGCACATCGAGAGCTCGTCGGAGAGGCTCTCGACGGTGTCGCGCACGGCGTCGGTCATGCCCGAGGGACGGTCGGCCGCGACGGGGTGTCCGAGCGCTGGCGCGGCGCCGGCTCCGCGGCGGTCCGCGGCGGTGACCGTGACGGCGTCCTCGGCCTCGATCTTCGCGGTCGCGGCGCGCAGGATCGCCATGCCGCCCTCCATCGCGCTCGGCGCGTGGGCGGTGGCGGCGGGCGTGGGCATGCCGATGCGGATCGGCTTCAGCCCTTCGGAGAGGCGCGCGGTGCGGGCCTCGCCGACGGTGCAGCGCCGGACCTCGGCGAGACGGGTATCGATCGTGCGTCCGCCGATGGTGATCGACTTCGCGAAGGCGAGGCGGTCACCGTGGCAGATCGCGACCTTCGTTCCGCCGTAGCCGATGTCGACGTACATCGTCGCGATGTCGTTGTCCTCGGCGCGGCGGTTCACATGGTCGAACGCGTGGACGAGGGCGGAGATCTCGCCGTGCACGCCCACGATCTTCAGCTTCGAGCGGCGGGCGAGGTCGACGTAGCGCATCACATCGTCGCGGCTCATCGCGAAGGCGATGTGCTCGAGCTTGGCGGTGCCATCGCGCGTGGTCTCGCAGACCTGGTTGGTGCGCACGACGAGACCGTCCGGATCGCAGCCGAGACCGATCGCGATCTGCAGGCGGATGACGCTCTCGGCGCGCTCGGCGTCGCCGGTGGGCACACCGATGTGCTGCACGAGCATGTGCTGCGAGAACGGGGCGACCACGAGCCGGCTTCCGCGGAAGCCGTTCTCGCGCAGCGCCTCGGGCATCTCGCGCGCCAGCAGTTCGAAGCGCTCCTCGACGGGGCGCGAGCGCATGTCGTCGCTGAACGGGATGAACGCCGCGGCGGCGACCGTCGGGAACTCGCCGGTCGTCGACTGCATCAGCTTCACGCCGGAGCTGCCGAAGTCGGCGAGTATCGGGGAATAGTGCGAGCGGAACATGCCGAAGCGCATCACGGGTACCTCCATCGCGGGACAACCACGACCGGCGCGGAAAGCCGGACGCCTCGTGATCGGCAAGAAAATGGGGTGAAGTGAGGGCCGAGGCCGAGAAGCCCGATGAACGGCTGCAACGGTGGCCGTGCAGACCGAAACGCGGCGACTCTGGCTGATAACGGCCGTCAGGAAGCGCTGTCGGCGGCGCGGGCGGAGCGGATAAACGACTCGACGCCCGCGAGCGGGACCACCTGCTGCTCGCCCGCATCGAGGTTCTTGACCGCAACGGAGCCCTCGGCGAGTTCGGCTCCGAGAATCACGGCGAACCGCGCGCGTGCCTTTCCTGCATCACCGAGGAGCTTCCCGACATTGCGCGTGGCGCGCGCGCTCGTGCGGGCGTGCAGACCGGCGCGACGGAGGCGCATGAGCAGCCGCGGCAGTTCGGCATCGGCGAGTTCGCCGCCGGCCGAGAGGACGAACGCATCGGGACGCGGCATGAGCGTCGCGGCGTCTTCGGGCAGGAGCTTGCGGTCGCGCAGCACATTCGCGAGAACGACATCGCCCATGCCGAAACCACACGCGGGCATCTTCGGCCCGCCGAAGAGCTCGACGAGTCCGTCGTAGCGACCGCCCCCCGCCACCGCGCGCTCGGCGCCGGAGATCTCGTGGACCTCGAACACGGTTCCGGTGTAGTACGCGAGTCCGCGCACGATGCCTACATCGACGGTACACCAGTCGAGGATGCCGGCGCGGTCGGCGGCGTCGCGTACCTCATCGAGTGCGGCGAACTCGTCGGGCGACACGCCGATCGCGGACGCGAGCGAGGAAAGAGGCTCCGCGAGACGCTGGGTGGCGCGCGCGGCCGCGTCGAAGCGCGCGACGGCTTCGGCGGAGAGGCCGAGCGCCGACGCACGCTGCGCGAACTCCTCGGGCTTGAGCTTGTCGCGACGGTCGAGGAGCGTCATCGCGTCCGCGGAGCGGTCCTCGGTCACGCCGAGGGCGCCGAGCATGCGCGCGATCGCGACGCGGTGCGAGATGCGCACCTGCATGTCGGCGGGCGTGAGCCCGAGCCGCTCGAGCGCGAGGACCGCGCAGGCGATGACCTCGACATCCGTGGCGGCGCCCTCGACGCCGCAGGTGTCGACATTCCACTGGACGAACTCGCGGAGCCGACCGCGCTGCGGCCGCTCGGCGCGGAACATGTTCGGGATGGCGAACCACTTCACCGGAACCGGGAGCGAACCCGCGCGCGCGGCGACCATGCGGGCGAGCGTGGGGGTGAACTCGGGCCGTAGCGCGTAGTCGTTCTCGCCGCCGGCGCGGCGGAAGGAGAAGAGCTCGTTGACGATGCCCTCGCCGGACTTCGCGGTGTAGAGGTCGAGGTGCTCGAAGGTCGGACCCTCGACCTCGTCGAAGCCGAAGTCGACCGAGGCGGAGCGCCAGGCGTGCTCGATATGGCGGCGGACGGCGAGGTCGCCGGGGTAGAAGTCGCGGGTGCCCTTGGGAGCCTGGTACGCGTGGGTGGACATCGCACGCAGCGTACCGCGGACGGACGGTGCACGGCACGTGCCAGTCGGTGCCTGGCACCGCACGGCACGTGCCGTGCACCGGTTCCGGCCCAATGATGTGCGGATTCGGTGCCTGGCACGTGCCAGTCGGTGGCTGGCACTGCACGGCACGTGCCGTGCACCGGTTTCAGCGGCGCGCGGGGAGCATCTTCGCGATCACCAGCGACGCCAGCGTCCACGCGATGATCGCGTCCAGCCAGCACGCGAGCACGAAGCTCCACGGCATCCGCATGAAGTTCCCCGTGACCCCGTAGCAGACCGTCGCCGCGAAGAGCGCGATCGTGAATCCGACATACGCGCGGCGGCCGAATCCCCCGCCCACCGCCGAGAGAACGCACGCGAGCAGCAGCGCCCCGACGAACTCGATTCCGAAGCCGCGCACGAGTTCCACAGGCTCCATCACCTCGCCACCCTCCGCGCGGTGCAGGATCAGCGTGAAGGGCCCTGCACGCATGCGCTCGTCGAACGCGGCGAACTCGGCCTTCTTCGCTTCGTCATCCGTGTCCTGCCCGTACCCCTCGGGCATCGACGGCACCACATACGCACCGGTCCCGTCGAGCGACGATCGCAGCACTTCGGTGATCGCCGCCTGATTCTCCGCACGCGGGAACGCGAAGTCCCAGATCCCGATCGCGGCCCACGACATGAATCCCCAGAAGAAGACGACGATGGCGGCGACGAACGCGGCGAGGAGATGGCGCATGGCGGCACTCTACTGCGCCCGCAGCAGTCCCGCCCGAGCACTCCTCCGCGTCATCTCACGATCGGAGCGCAGCGTGCATCGAGGTCGGGCCTGGTGGTCCACCGGCGATCCACCCCGGGCCGTTCCACGCGCTTCCGAAGGACGACCGTGTTGTCAAGATCGAGGTCCGAGGTCCAGATCCACCTCGCGCCCTTGAAATCGTGCTCGAAGTAGGGCTGCTTCGGGTCGATCCGCTCCTCGGCGTACTCCGTGGCCTGCTCCCAGCCGGAGTCGTCGAAATCGATGGCGAACCAGCCCTCGGGAAGCGGCTCGTGGCGCACCTTCGGATCGACGGTGTCGCGATCGATCGGGCCGTGGAAGAAGCACCGCGCCTTCCACGATGCATCGGTCACCGTCCCATCCGCGAACTTCAGGATGAAGCCGCCGTCGCCGATCGAGCGGCCGTATTCGCAACCGGTGCCGGGATCGGCGTTGTCCTTCGCGAGCACCGCGATCGTCATCGGATACTCGGGCAGGAGATCCACCGCGACCACATTGTGCGGAAGGAAGTCGATCGAATCGACGGCGACGAGCCTGCCGTTCACATACATCGCGAACCAGTTGTCCGCGTACATCGCGGCCTTCATGGTGTCGCGCATCTCGGGCTTGACGACGCCGCCCTGCGGAGGCTTGCCTCCCTTTCCAGCGCGGCCGCCCTGCCTGCGCGGAGCTTCCTGCAGTGCGAGCGAGAACGCGCAGAGGAGCACCATGGATGACGCGAGGATCATCCGGTTCTTCGCGAGGATCGTCCGGTTCTTCATGGCGTGGTTCCGTTCACGGCTTGATCTCGTACGAATCGACGACCGACCCGTTGGCCTCGGGCCTCGCCGCCTGACCACCGCGTCGACCGCGGCCATCGGCGGGCGACGAGCCCTCGAGTGCCGTGCGGACGAACTCCACCGTCGCGGTGCCGTCGGCGGCGAGACTCACGCGCAGGTGGCCGGGGCTTCCAAGAAGCGTGCCCGAGGTGTAGCCGTACTCCTCCGCGCTGCGCGTGTTTCCCGCCAGGTTTCCGGGCTGGGGCACGCACTGGTAGTGCACGCCGTCGAGCTGGCTATGGACATAGAGATGGTCGTGCCCATGGAACACGGCGGAAACGCCGTGCTTCACGAGCAGCTGATGAATGGGCATCGGCCAGCCCGGGCGGCGCGCGGCGAAACCATCGCTTCCGTCGGCGTTCCGACCGCCCCATTCGAAGTAGGGCGCACTCTCGACTCCGCCGCGCGATGCGGAACCTCCGATGCCGCCGACGAGATGATGGATGAAGACGAACTTCTGCTTCGCCTTCGACTTCGCGAGGGTCTCGGCGAGCCAGTCGTACTGCGCGCGTCCGAGCGTGCTCGACCAGCTCGTGTCGACGGGCGAGAGCCTGGCGCCTTCCGGACCGCCGCCACCCTCACCCATGCCACCTTGGCCTCCACCGCCCTGCCCACGCCCTCCGCCGCCGCGCATCCGTTCGGTCGTCGACCAGAATGGATCGAGCACGACGATCAGCGCGTCGCCCCACTCGAAGGCGTAGTAGTTCGCGCCACGGCCGTTCTCCATCGCGGTCGCGCCCGTGTAGGTCGTGCCATCGATCACGGGGGCGGGGAAGCGCGCGACGCGCTGGTTGTACGACCACGCTCCCATGCCGCGCGCCGCGTCGCCCTTCTCGCCATCGTGGTTTCCGAGCACCATGAAGAGCGGCATCGCATGGCACGCGAGGCCGAAGTAGTAGCGCTGCGCGTCGTACTGCGCGAGCGCACGCTCGTAGTCCTGCCCGCGCTTGTCGGTCATGAAGGTATCGCCGAGATCGACCAGGAAGTCGGGCTTCGACGCGACCATGTTCGCGAGTGTCCGCTCGTAGGCCTGCGGCGTGACGCCCTGATCGAGATGCGAGTCGGCCTGGATCACGAAGCGAAACGGCGCGCCTGCGGCGCGCGGCGTGTGGAACTCGCGTTCGTCGCCGCGCACCGGCGGCGCTCCTTCGCGCGGCCACCAGACGAAGCGATAGGTATACGCCGCGTCCGGCGACAGCCCCGTGAGCTTGAAACTCGTGGGGATTCCCGCCTTCATCGCGATTCTCTCGGTCGTGTCCCCCTTCTCGGCGCCCGTGCGCGCGAACTCGATCGCACCGAGACGGTCGGTCGACGCGCGCACGCTCGCCGTCACGCTGCCCGCAGTCGGCTGGACGAGGATGACCTCGTGATCGGTCGCAGGAACTTCGGTCTTGAACGCGGTCATCTGGGCGAGGAGCCCACCCCGACCACCGCCCGCCTCGCCAGCGGCCTGCCCGCCGCCGCCCTGCCCACCACCACGACGACCACCCTGGCCTCCACGACGACCGTCCTGTTCACCCTGCCGGTCACCGCGGCCTCGCGGCGGCCTGGCGTCATCGCCATCAGTCGCGCGCGCGTAGCGGAGATCCACGCTCGCCGTGCCGAGCGTCGTGCGCTCGATCGCCTTCAGGAGTTCCGCGCGCGTCACGCCTTCGCGCGTGCGCTCCGGCTTCGGCTCGGCCGACAGCGCGTACACGGTCGCGGTGTACACCTTCTCGCCGCGCCCCTGTGAGCACGGCGGTGCGTACGACGCGCGCCGATCGACCGAGTTCACGCCCCACTTCCCGATGTCGCGCGCACCTTCCCGCAGGCCCGTCGCGGTCGCGGGCAGGCCGTAGACGACCATGTACACATGCGTGTCCTCGTCGCCGGGCGGAATGTGGTGCATCACGATGGCGATGCTCTTCGTGCCGTTGGGAAGCCCCGACCACTCGAAACCAGGCGCGATGCCTTCGCCGTCGCATGTGCAACGGGTTTCGAGGAGACCCGCCGCGTCGAGCGACGAGCACGCGAGGCTCAAGCCCACGGAATTCACGCTCTTCGTCGGAGGCGTGGGCCCGCCGCCCTCACGCGGTCGCGGCGGCCGACCTCCACCATCCGCCTGCCCGCCACGCCGTCCGCCTCGTCCGCGTGCGTCGTACTCCTCGGTGCGCGTCACGCCGTCCGCGCCGATGAAGTCGAACACCACCTTGCCCGTCGATTCGATGCGGTACTTCACCTTCGACGACTTGCCCGCGACCTCGTAGGTCAGCGACCAGGCCTTCTCGCCGGTCTGCTCGAAGCCGGTGATGCGCGCGCCACGCAACGCCTGCAGCGCGGGACGGATCGGATTCGCATGCGCCTGCGGGACAACCTCGTTCTCCGGGCCGGGACCCGAGAGCTCGACCCTTCCGCGCAGACCTCCGTTGATGTACGGATAGGTCGTCGATGCGTGGTAGTGGTACGAGCGCGTCCCACCACCGAAGCCCTCACCCTTCGGAACCTCGCAGAAGTGGCCGTTGATCTCATCGAGCGGCTCATGCGAGCCGCACGGGCAGGCGAGGTCGTCTCCGGCCTTCGCCTTCGGATCGAACAGACCGTAGATCGGGAAGCCGTCGAGCGCGTAGGCGATCGGCCTGCCCTTGCCGACCACCTTCTCGATCGCGAGGGGCGCGGCGTGATAGTGGTAGTCGTCGGCGCGGCCGCAGTGACCGCCGAACTCGTCGAGCTCGCCGATCGAGAAGCTATCCACGCCGCGGTTGTTGAGCGCGTTGAAGATGGGGATGCCGTTCGCCGCGAGCGCCACGGCGCCCTTCATGAGATTCGACTTGCCGAGGATCGGCTTGTCGGCGAGCTCGGGCTTGAGCGGGATCTGCCACGCATTCGCACCCGTGTAGTCCTGCGGCAGCGGCACCTGCTGCTGCCACGCACGGATGCCGACCATCATCTTCGTCTCGAGCGGCGCGTGCGGCAGGCCGTCCGACTCGACATACAGCCAGCGCTCGTCGAAGCGCGTCTTCACGAACGGCGCGAAGGCGTCGAAGACCGCGGCCTGCGGTGGCTTCGCGGCATCGGCGGCATCTCCGACGATGCGCTCGTTCATCGCGCGGATCGCGTCGATGCGCGCGTCGGCGAACGCACGGTCCTCGCCCGCGAGGTCCGCGAGCGCGATCGCGGCGAGTTCGCCCGATGTCGTGGAGATGCCGACCTTGCCCGCGCGGGCGAAGAGAAACGACCCCTCGACCGACTCGCCGGTGCGCGTGTTGCGCCACATGCGGCTGGTCGAAGCGTCGGACGCATCGGGTGGATGACTGTGCGCAAGTGCATTCGAGGCGAGCGCGACGCACGCCGCGATGAAGGTCCGCTTCACGCGCCACCTTCCTGCCTGCGCTTGCGATTTCCACCACCGCCGCCGCCACGCGGCTTCGCGGACGGCGCCGCGCTTCCCTCGCCCGTCGCGCCGCCTTCCGCGTCCC
>JBEAQW010000284.1:0-4739 GCA_041163725.1 Planctomycetota bacterium | reverse complement strand
ATCCTGTCCGAGGCCTGCGCGCAGATCGAGGGTGCCCTCATCGCAGAGGGGCGCGAGCGCGCATGGCGCGTGTTCCGCGTTCACTCGATCGATGGAAGGCCGTATGGGGAACTCGAGTCGGAGTTCGGGCTGTCGCGACAGCAGCTGGCCGATCTCGTGCGTGGCGTCACGGCAAGACTGCGCGTCCGCGTGAGCGAACTCCTCGACGAGGAAGGGCTCCCGGGGGAAGCAGGCGTCGACGAAATCGTGCGATTGCTGAGCTGAATCCGCGCTGGGTCTACCGCGCGCTCGGGATCACGGTCGGTGCGCTCGGGTCCGGCGGCGGCGCGTTGTCGTCGGCCGTCAGGCGGTTCGCCTCGTCGAGCGTGTTGAGCTTCCATGAGGGAAGCCGGTACTCCCAGCCCGCGTGCTTCGCGGAGAAGTCGGACCAGTCCGGCACATACGGATCGCCGGGGTACTTCTTCCGCGCGTTGATCTCGGAGGCGCTCGGCGCGCCATTCTTCGGCGTAGCGACGAACGAGATCCACACGGCGTCGCCGTCGCGCACGGCGTTGACCTTGAGGACGCCGCGCAC
Source organism: Planctomycetota bacterium (assembly GCA_041163725.1). GTDB lineage: Bacteria > Planctomycetota > Phycisphaerae > Phycisphaerales > SM1A02 > QWPT01. The sequence continues at coordinate 4,165 of JBEAQW010000284.1, read as the reverse complement.
CATGTCGAACTCGGGGGAGATCGCCGCATCCGGTTCGCCACCCTTCGCCTTGCGGACATCGTCGAGCTCGAGCCGCGAGAGCCACGAGGGCAGCACGCGCACCGCGGCGGCCGTCCGCGCAGGTGTCCACTCGAACTCCGTCGGGGCGACGAGCGGGGAACTCTCGACGGCTGCGTAGGTGATCCTGCCCGACGCGTCCTCGGTTCCCTCGATGCGCAGCCCGTTCACGCTCACGGCGCGCACCTCGCCTTCGGGAAGCGAGAGGAGCTCGGCCTCGACCCATCGCCGCGGCTCGATGTCGACGAGCACGGAACCGAGCACGCGCCAGGTCTGGTCCTCGCCTCCGCGCCGGATGAACTGCGACCGCGGATTCGCGCGCTCCTCGCCGAGGACGACCTCGACCACGGGCTCGCTCCCCGCACGAAGGACGACGCGCGCGCCGCGCCCGGAGTCGTCAGGCCATGCGAGCGCAAGCTCGCCGTGACGCTCGGGGCGCGCGGTCATGCGCTGGTCGATCTTGAGCGACGCGAGGCCGGAGACGAGGCCCTTCACCTCCTCGAAGCGCGCGGGATAGCCGTCCGCGGTCGCCACGCGCCACGCACCTCCGTCGCGCACGAGCTCCATGCGCTTGCCGCTCCGCTCGAGCTCGATGCGGTCGACCGATCCCGAGCGCGCGCCGAGATCGGCGAGAAACGCCGCGCCCGGCTCGAACTCCGCGGTGCGCGTGCCTCGCGAGAGCGCGAGATACGCGCCCGCGACGCTGAGGGCGGCCAGTCCGAGCACGATCGAAAGGGTCTTCGTCTTCATCGCATTCCTCCGCGCGCATCACTTGCCGCGCTGGCGGCGGTAGCGGATGGAGATCCATCCGGTCGCGAGCGTCGCGACGGCGAGCGGCCACAGGATCACATTCAGCACCATCAGCGAGGTGCCCGTACGCTCGATCTCGGCGCGCAGCGAGCGCTGCACCTCGCGCAGCTCCTTGCGCGCATCGCGCGACGCCTGCTCGAGCTTCTGCAGCTCCTCGGTCTGCTCGGGCGTGAGCACGAGGAATCCGTTCGCATCCACGCTGTTGCCGCCGCGCTCGCGCTGCAGCTCGTTGATGCGCATCTCGCCCTTCTTGATCTGGTCCTCGAGCTCCTGCTCGCGCGTGAGATAGCGCTTCTCGGCGTCCCTGCGCATCTCGTCGACGCGGCCGAAGGGGCGCGCGTATCCACCGCGTGCGCGCAGCGTCGAGAGGAGCTTCTCGCCCGTCGCCTGCTCGAGCGCGGCGACGACGAACGCGCCGTTGTCGCCGGTGGTGCGCATCTCGCCGGTCTGCTGGTCGACGCCGATCCAGTTGTCATCGTCGAGAAGGTCGGCGTCGGCGACGACGAGGATGTTCGCCTGCCCCTTCGCACGCACGCCGTCGGCGCCCGGATACGCGCTCTCGATCTCGCCGGCGATGCGCACGCCGATCGCAACCGGCGTGCCGAGAGAACGGAAGTCGCGCACGAGCCGATCGACCTCGCCGAAGAAGCCGAGCTTGAGCGTCTGGATCATCTGCACCTGATCGGTGCTGGTGAGGATGGGCGTCACGGTCTGCCGCGCGCCCGCGAGCGTGCTGATCGCGCCCGCACCCTTCAGGTTGAGCGCCGCGAGGCGCGCGGTGACGGGGTCGTCCTTCGAGAATCCCGTCTTCGTCATCGAGAGCCAGGCGGGATGCGACATCTGCATCACCTGGCCGCCCTGCGACCGGTACATGATGCGCGTCGCGAAGCCGAGGTCGGCGACGGCGTTCTGACGATCGATGTCGATGCCCCACTGCGGGAGCAGCGGACCGAGGTCGTAGGTCGAGCCCGCGCCGGTCGAGCCGAAGTCCATGCTCCTCGCGGCGGGATCGCTCTCGCACCACGGATCGGCGAGCACGATGAGCGGCTTGCCCGCGACGGCCCATGCATCGATCGCCTTCAGCGCGGCCTCGCCGAACTCGCGCGGCTGCACGACGAGCAGCGCGCCGGCCTCGGCGGGAACCTCGGGTGCTGCTGGATCGAGGCGCTTCACGTCGAAGAGCTGGTCGAGCTGCTGCCAGATGATGTAGCGGCCGCCGGCCTGCTGCATCGGGTTGCGCGGATCGAACGGCTTCGAGTCGGGGAGCGACGAGAGCACGGCGACCGTCGGCTTCGCGTCGCGACCGACCGCGACGATGCGGCGCGCGAGCTCGTACTCGAGGAACGGCTCCTGGTCGGGCGAGAGGAACGGAATCGTCTCGACGCCATCGGTCGGGCCCTTCACGGCGAGACCGAGCATGAGCACGCGTCCCGTGGTGTCGAGCGTGCGCGGCGTGATGCCGGCCGCGCGCGCCATGTCCTCGGTCTCGCTGAAGGGCTCGGGGTCGATGACGCGCAGCTCGACCATGCCGTCGGAGGCCTGCGCGAGCTCCTCGAGGAACTCCTGCACGCGCTGCGCGTAGCTGCGGATGAACGGGACATCCGCCCCCTGCTCGCGCGTCCAGTAGAAGTCGATGCGGACGGGCTCCGGCAGCTTCGCCATGATCTCGCGCACGCCGGGCGAGAGGCTGTAGAGGCGCTCCTCGGTGACATCGACGCGCACGCCGCGCACGAGGAACCACGCCGCGGTGTTGACCGCGACGAGCGCGACGAGGATGCCGGCGGTGGCGACGAGGGTCGAGCGACGCTTGTGTGTGACGGCCATGGGTGGGGTCCGGTCCTGCTCCGTCAGTCCGACTTCTTCCAGTCGATGGCGAAGACATTGATCGCGAGGAATGCGGTGATGACGAGCGCGAAGTAGAGGACATCGCGGAGATCGACCACGCCGCGCATCATCGACTCGTAGTGCGTGAGCGCGCTGGTGGAGGCGATGCCCTCGACGACGCCGGCGGGCGCCCATCCGCGCAGGAAGTCGATCACCGCGGGGAAGCCCGCGAGAAGCAGCACGAAGCACGCCACCGCGCACAGGACGAATGCGATCACCTGGTTCTTCGTGAGCGCGGAGAGGCACGCGCCGACCGCGAGGAAGGCACCGCCGAGCAGCGCGCTGGCGAGGTACGCGACGAGGATCGTGCCGTGGTCGGGGTCGCCGAGCCACGCCACCGTGATCCACATCGGGAAGGTGAGCGCGAGCGCGAGCGTCGTGAACGCCCACGCCGCGAGGTACTTGCCGACGACGAGGTCGGCGACGCCGAACGGAAGCGTCATGATGAGTTCGATCGTCCCGGTGCGGCGCTCCTCGGCCCAGAGCCGCATCGACACCGCGGGCACGAGGAACACGTAGAGCCACGGATGGAACTGGAAGAACGGCCTCAGGTCGGCCTGGTTGCGCTCGTAGAAGCCGCCGATGTTGAAGGTGAAGAGCCCGGCGAGGAAGAGGAAGATCACGAGGAACACCGCGGCGAGCGGCGTCTGGAAGTACGAGCGGAACTCGCGGCGGAAGACCACGGCCACGCGGCGTCGGAAGTTCATCGCCGACCTCCCTTCGCGCGGGCGACATCGCCCGTGGTGATCATGCGGAACACATGGTCCATGCGGTTCCTCGTGATCTCGCGCGGTGCGCGCGCCTCCATCTCGGCGGGTGTGCCGTCGAAGACGATCGTTCCCGTGTTGATCACGACCGCGCGCGTGCAGACCGCCTCGACCTCCTCGAGGATGTGGGTCGACAGCACGACCGCACGGTCGCCGCCGAGCTCCTTGATGAGCTCGCGCACCTCGAACTTCTGGTTCGGGTCGAGGCCGTCGGTCGGTTCGTCGAGGATGAGGATGCCCGGGTCGTGCAGCAGCGCCTGCGCGAGACCCGTGCGGCGCTTGTAGCCCTTCGAGAGCGTCTCGAACGCCTGCCGCCGGACGCCCTGGAGGTTCACGCGTCCGATCGCGCGCTCGACCCGCTCGCGCACCTCGCGGCCGCGGTATCCGCGCGCGTGCGCGATGAACGCGAGGAACTCCTCGACGGTCATGTCGGGATACGCGGGCGCGCCCTCGGGCAGGTAGCCGAAGGCACGCTTCGCCGCGATCGGGTCCGCGGCGATGTCGATGCCCTCGAGCTCGACCGTTCCGGCCGTGGGCTCGAGGAAGCCCGTGATCATGCGCATGGTGGTGCTCTTCCCCGCACCGTTCGGCCCGAGGAAGCCGAGCACCTGCCCGGCCGGCACCTCGAGGTCGATCCCGCGGACGGC
>JBEAQW010000283.1:0-15994 GCA_041163725.1 Planctomycetota bacterium | reverse complement strand
GGATCGCTCGAGGAGCGCGCGGTGGTCGCGGAGAAGCTGCTGCGTCGCGTGCTGCAGGACACGGGACTCGAGCGTGGTCTGCTTCTCCAGGACGAAGCGGGCCTCGGCGGGGCCGGCGAGCGGGCGGCGGTGGGCGTGATCGTGCGCGTCGGATCCGGCGACGCACCCGTCAGCCGCACCGTGCTCGAGGCCGCACGGGAGATGGGGCGCGTCGCGCACCTCTCGCAGGAGCAGCGGATCCGCCATGCGGAGAGCATCGTCGGATCGGGCGTGACCGAGTCGATCTGCACGCGCGTACCCGTGCGTTCCGGCGAGATGCTCTACTTCTACTTCGACTCGCAGCGGAAGGCGGGCCTTGTCGCGGAGCATGTCGCGCAGTTCGTCGGCGTCGCGGCGGCCGTGTGCGCGCTCGTCCTCGACAGCATCGAGTTCCGGAAGCTGAGCGAGATGCGCTCGCAGATCGAGCGGGCGGCGATGGTGCAGCGCAAGCTGCTTCCGCGGTCCGAGGGTTCGGCGGGCGCGGTGGCGTGGTCGCTGAAGTCGGTGCCCGCGGCGCCGCGCGAGGAGGTCGACCTCGGCGGGAACAACGTGACGGGTGATCTTGTCGGTGTCGCGAGGCGGCCCGATGGCTCGACGCTCGCGTGGATCGGCGATGTCTCCGGGCACGGGATCAGCGCGGCGATCACGATGGGCGCCGTGCAGTCGTGGCTGCACGCGGTGGCGGGGCGCGTCGAACCGCCTCACCTGACGCTTGCCGAGCTGAACCGGTACATCGCCGCGCACATCGGCGACGGGCGGTTCGTCTCGCTGCTGCTTCTCGCGATCGACGAGAACGGGGCGGTCGAGTTCTGCGATGCGGGGCATGGTCAGGCGTTCCGGATTGGTGCGTCGGGGCCGGCAGCGCTTCCGATGGCCGACGACGCGGGCGGGATGGTCGTCGGAGCCGTCGAGGGCTCGGGCTACTCGTCCGAACGGCTGCAGCTCGAGGTCGGCGAGCGGCTCGTGCTCGTCACCGACGGGTTGCGCGAGGCAAGGTCGTCGGGTGGCGAGGAGTTCGGTTCATCACGCGTGATCGAGGCGCTGCGCGAATCGAGCGGCGCATCCGACGATGTGAAGCGACTCGTCGAGGCGGTGCGTCGCTTCAGTTCCGCCGCGGGCGAGGACGACCTCACGATCCTCTCGCTCGTGCGGGAGCGGTGACGATGGACCGGGCGCGCGCGACGCCGTTCTCGGCGGAGGAGTGGTTCGCGCGGCGCGGATGGACGCCCCATGCGTTCCAGCTCGAGGCGTGGCGGCGGCAGCGTGGCGGAGAGAGCGGGCTCGTGCATGTACCGACGGGAAGCGGGAAGACCTACGCGGCGTATCTCGGCGCGCTCGAGGCGTTGTCGGCGCGCCCCGTTCGCGGGGCGGCGATGCTCTATGTGAGTCCGCTGCGTGCGGTCGCGCGCGACATCGAGCTCGCGCTGCGGCTGCCGGTCGACGAGTGTGGGCTCGATGTGTCGGTCGGTTCCCGCACCGGAGATACCGGTGCGCGCGAGCGGGCGCGGCAGCGCGAGGCGCTTCCGAACGTACTCGTGACGACGCCCGAGTCGCTGACGCTGCTCGTCGCGAACGATCGTGCGGAGGAACTCCTCGGTGGCGTGCACACGATCGTGGTGGACGAGTGGCACGAGCTCCTGAGCTCGAAGCGCGGCGTGCAGGTCGAGCTCGCGCTCGCGCGGATCCGGGCGCTCGCGCCCGGCGCGCGGACCTGGGGGCTCTCCGCGACGCTTGCGAATGTCGATGACGCCGCGCGCATCCTCGCGGGCGTCGGGAGGCCCGTCGCGGTCGTCCATGCGGCGATTCCGCGCGAGATCGAGGTGAAGGGACTGCTCCCCGACTCGGTGCACCGGTTCCCGTGGGCGGGGCATCTTGGACTGACGATGCTGAAGCCGCTCCTCGCGTGGCTCGACCCCGCGATTCCCACGCTCGTGTTCACGAACACGCGTTCGCAGGCGGAGCGCTGGCATGCCGCGATCCAGTGGGAGAGACCCGAGTGGAGCGATGTGCTCGCGATCCATCACGGATCGCTCGAACGGGAGGAGCGGGAGCGCGTCGAGGCGGGTCTGAAGGACGGATCGATCCGCCTCGTGGTGTCGACCTCGAGTCTTGATCTCGGCGTCGACTTCTCGCCCGTCGAGCGCGTGGTGCAGATCGGTTCGCCGAAGGGAGTCGCCCGCCTGATGCAGCGTGCCGGTCGGTCGGGGCATCGGCCGGGCGCGCGCTGCGAGGTGCTGTGCGTGCCGACGCACGCGCTCGAGCTCGTCGAGATCGCGTCGGCGCGCGATGCCATCGAACGCCGTGAGATCGAGGAGCGGCACGGGTGGCGTGCGCCGCTCGACTGCCTCGTGCAGCACATCGTGACGCGCGCGCTCGGCGGGGGGTTCGATGCGGATACGCTGTTCGACGAGGTGCGCGCGACCGCGAGCTTCGAGTCGCTCGCGCGCGCGGACTTCGACTGGTGCGTGGAGCTCGCGACGAGCGGTGGGCGCACGCTCGCGAACTACCCGCAGTACCACCGCATCGCACCGGGAGAGGACGGGCGGTTCGGCATCGCCTCGCGGAAGGCAGCGCAGCTGCATCGTCTGAACATCGGGACGATCAGCGCCGACGCGTCGATCTCGGTGACGATGGTCGGCGGGCGCCGGCTCGGATCGATCGAGGAGAGCTTCGTGGCACGCCTCGAGCCGGGCGATGCGTTCCACTTCGCGGGACAGGTGGTGGAGTTCGTGCGCATCCACGACATGTCCGCGTGGGTGCGGCGGGCGAGGCGCGCGGACCTCGTGCCGCGTTGGAACGGCTCGCGCTTCCCGCTGTCGACTGCGCTCGCGGCGGCGGTGCGACGCACGCTCGACGAGGCGCGCCGCGGCGAGTTCAGGCAGCCCGAGGTGCGGCTGGCGGAACCGATCCTGCGCGAGCAGATGGAGCTCTCCGCGCTCCCCGCGCTCGACGAGACGCTCGTCGAGTTCTGCGAGACCGAGGAGGGGGCGCACTTCTTCATCTACCCGTTCGCCGGGCGGCTCGTGCACGAGGGGCTTGCCGTGCTGCTGGCGCTGCGCTTTGCGCGCGCGCGGGCCGCGAGCTTCGCGATCTCGATGAACGACTACGGCATCGAGCTCATGGCGGAGCGGGGCTTTCCGTTCGCGGATCTGCTCGTGCCCGAGGTGTTCTCTCGCGCGCGCATGGCCGAGGATCTGCTCGAGGCGGTGAATCTCGGCGAGTTGTCGCGGCGGCAGTTCCGCGATGTCGCGAGGGTCGCGGGACTCGTGTTCCAGAAGTACCCGGGCGCGGAGCGATCCGGGCGGCAGGTGCAGGCCGGGGCGGGGCTCATCTTCGATGTCCTGCGCGAGTTCGATCCGGGCAACCTGCTGTTGCGGCAATCGGAGCGCGAGGTCATCGAGCGGCAGTTCGAGGGGGGCAGGCTCGCGGCGACGCTGGAGAGGCTCGAGCGTGGGCCGATCCGCGCGGTGCGTCCGGTGCGACCGACGCCGCTCGGACTGCCGCTGGTGGCGGACCGACTCGGGACGACGCTGTCGACCGAGGGCGTGCTCGCGCGCATCGAGGCGATTCTCCGCGGGCCTGCGGCGCGATAGGATGCGCCCGATGCCCAGCGCGCACACGGTGGTCGAAGGCGTGGAACTCGAGCTGATGCCCGAGCGCGCGCTGTTCCTTCCTGCGGCGCGCGCGCTCGTCGTCGCGGACATCCACATCGGGAAGAGCGAGAGCTACCGGAGGTTCGGGGTTCCTTCGAGCGACGGCATCGACGAGGAGTCGCTCGACCGGCTCGGCCGCGCCGCGATGCGCGCGGGGGCGAAGGTGATCGTGGTGGTCGGCGACCTCGCGCACCACGCGGACGGGATCGGGGAGGCGGAGATGGAGCGCTTCGCCGCATTCCGCGAGCGGATCACGCTGCCGATCCGGCTCGTCGAGGGAAATCACGATGCGGGCGTGCACGCGCTGCCGCCGGAGTGGTGCATCGATCGCGTGGGGGCCGAGTTCTCCCTCGCGGGCGTGCGCTTCATGCACGAGCCGCCTGCGTCGGCGGGCGATGGTCTCACGGTGTCGGGGCACCTTCATCCCATGATGTCGATCGCGCGCGGCGCGCGTCGCGTCGAGGTGCCCGCGTTCGTGGTCGATGCGCCGCGCCGCACGCTCGTGCTCCCCGCGTTCTCGAAGTTCTCGCGTGGCGTGCGATTCGATCCGCGCGAGGGTCATGCGGTGTTCGCGATCGCGGAGGGCGCGGTGGTCGGTCCGCTCGGAGGCGCGGCGTGATCCTCGCGCAGGCTCCGCGATGGCTTGCGCTCGTGGCGGTCTTCCTGGTTCTTCTCGTCGTCGCCTATCTGTGCTCGCTGCTTGCGGTCGTTCCGCTGATCCTCGTGGAGGGCGGGTTCAACGAGGCCCTTCATTTGCTCCTGCGGCCGGTCACGGCGCCTTTCTCGTTCGATGTGGACCGTGGCGTGGGCCTCGGATTCTGCATCGCCGCGGCGACCATCGCGGCGACGCAGACGGCATTCATCGCGCCGCTCGTGGGGCGACCTGCGCTCGTCGAGGAAGGGCATTCGCTGCGCGCGACGGTCGTCGCCGCGATCGTGCTCGCGGTCCTCCTGAGCGGGGGGCTGCTGCTGGTCGCGATGCAGGCGGTCATCCTTGCGTTCGGCGCTCCGGACGAGGCATCCTTCGAGGCGATCGCGGATCACGGCATCGAGTTGCCCGTGACCACGGGGTTCCTTGCCGCGTGGGGGGCGATCGCGTTGGGTTGGACGATGCTGCTCTGGCGGGCCGGGGCGAGCAGGAATCCGGCGGCGATCGCGCGTTTCGCGCGGTGGCTGCTCGCGGGATCGGCGATCGAGCTCACGCTCGCCGTGCCGCTCTACCTCATGGCGCGCCGGCGGGAGGATTGCTACTGCTCGCTGCCGACCTTCTGGTCGATCCTGGCCGGCACGACCGCGTTGTTCTGGCTGTGCGGACCGTTCGCGGCGCTGTTCCTGACGCGGGAGTTCCGGCGCGGTTGGGCCAGACTCGCGTGCGTCCGCTGCGGCTATCCGCGCGGGGCGGGAACGCCGGTGTGCACCGAGTGCGGCCACGCCCACTAGGAACGGTGCACGGCACGTGCCGTGTAGTGCCAGGCACCGCACGGCACGTGCCGTGCACCACGGATCGGCTGCGCAGATGCGTCCGTCGCGCTGGATCGGATGCAGCGCACCGCGGACGCAAGGGATCTGTGTCGCCTGGTGGTGTGCACCGAGGACCGTAACCGGCCCGCCCACGCGGTCCGGTCCAGTGAGCGGTCGGGTCGGGTGCACGGCACGTGCCATTCAGTACCTGGCACTGCACGGCACGTGCCGTGCACCGGTTTCAGGTGGGTGGAGGCAGGGGTGTCGCCTCACGCGTGCGCTGCACGGCGCGTTTCCGTCTGCAGCACGACCATCGTGGCGTAGCGGCCGCTCGAGCGCATGAGTTCCGCATGCGTTCCGCGCTCGACGATCCGTCCATCCTCCATCACCAGGATGAGGTCCGCCTCCTGGATCGTGCTGAGCCGGTGCGCGATGACGAAACTCGTGCGGCCGCGCAGGATCTCGCCGAGCGCGGCCTGGATGTGGCGCTCGCTCTCGGTGTCGAGGTTGCTCGTCGCTTCGTCGAGGATCAGGATGCGCGGATCGGCGAGTACCGCGCGCGCGAGCGCGAGTCGCTGCCGCTCGCCGCCGGAGAGCTTCACGCCTCGCTCGCCGATGCGCGTGTCGTACCCGAAGTCGAGCTTCTGGATGAAGACGTCGGCGCGCGCGACCTGTGCGGCGCGCGCGACCTCGGCCTCGGTCGCGTCGGGACGCGCATACGCGATGTTCTCGCGGATCGTCCCGTCGAAGAGGAACACATCCTGCTCGACGATGCCGAGCAGTCGCCGGAACGACGCGAGGTCGATGTCGCGGAGATCGTGGCCGTCGAGGGTGACGCGGCCGCCGGTCGGATCGTGGAAGCGCGCGACGAGGTTCGATAGCGTCGTCTTGCCTGCGCCGGAGTGCCCGACGAGCGCGACCATCGTTCCCGCAGGGGCGTCGAACGAGACGCCGTCGAGCACGGCGCGGTCGGACGCGGGATAGCGGAACGAGACATCCTCGAAGCGGAGGTCGCCGCGGACGGTCGCCGGGGCAGGCCGCAGCGTGGCGCGCGCCGCGGTGTCCGCGAATTCGTCCTTCTCGTCGAGGAGGTCGAGCGTGCGGTCGAGGCTTGCGAGCCCAGTCTGCAGGCTCGTCGCGGTGTTCGCGAGCACCTCGAGCGGACCGAGCAGGAGCGTGAGGTAGGTCAGGAACATCACGAGATCGCCCGCGGTCAGGCGACCCTCGACGACCTGCGTGCCGCCGTACCACAGCAGCGCCGCCGTCGCCGCAGGGATGAAGAGCTCCCACGCGATCTCGACGCCGCGAGACCACCACCAGACGAGGATCTCGGTGCGCGCCTGCAGGTTCGTGCCGCGCGCGAAACGCGACGCCTCGGCCTGCTCGCGTGCGAACCCGCGCACGACGCGGATGCCGCTGAAGGTCTCGGCGGCATGTCCGTCGATCTCATCGCGCACCTTCTTGAGATCGCGGTAGATCGGCCGGATGCGGCCGATCCAGGTGCGGTGGCTGAACCAGACCATCGGCAGCAGCACGATGGCGCCGACGAGCAGTCTCCAGTCGGTGAAGGCGAGGATCACCAGACTGCCCGTCAGCTGGAGGATCGCGCGGAACGGGTTGTAGAGCAGGCCGAAGAGCAGTTCGCCCGACGCGCCCGCATCCTCGCGGATCAGGCTCGCGACGCCGCCGGCCTTCAGCTCGTGCACGCGCGCGAGCGGAAGGTGGATGGCCTTGGTGAACGCGCGTCGCCTCATCGCGACCTGCAGCCGCTTCGCGACCACGGTGGCGCGATTGCGTCCGACGACGCCGACCGAGACCTTGATGGCGATCGTCAGGAGCGTGAGCCCCGCGATCCAGGCGAGCACGGTCGTGCGGTGCTCGAGGTCGATCCAGGACGGTGCGAGCCGCTCGACGACCGACGGCAGCGGGTGGTCGCCGAACACAGAGTCGATCGCGATCTTGATGCCGGCGGGCGGCACCAGCGCGAGCAGCGTCGCCACCGCGAGGCACGCGAAGGCGAGCAGCAGATGCGGGCGGTAGGGAGCGAGCATCGCGAGGTACGCGCGGAAGAGTGCGCCGAACGGCCGGTGCAGCGCCCCCCTCGGCTTGCCGCGCGCGTCCTCGCTCCGCGTCCGCGCGCGCCTCGCGAGATCGGCGCGATAGCGCGCGAAGCGCGCGCGGCTCGAGCCCGTGCGCGGCGCGGCCTCGTGCGAGATGCGGTCTCGGGACGTGTCGCTCATGCCTCGCCCGAACCCTGCGTTCGTGGTCCCCGGCCGGGTAGCCCGAGCGCGATCGGCGCGCGCGTGCCATCGTCCTGCACCACGCGGCGCTGTCGGATGCGCTCGTTCCCGAGCTGGCCGCACGCAGCCATGACATTCCTGCCCTTCGTGCCGCGGCGCTTGGTGAACTGCCCGTTCGCGATCGCGCGCGCGATGAAGCGCTCGACATCGCGCTCCTCGGGCGCGGGCCACGGCGAGTCGCGGCGCGGGTTGTACGGGATCACATTCAGCGAGCAGCGGATCTCGCGGAGGAACGCACAGACCTCGTCGCAGTGGGCGTCGCCATCGTTCACGCCCGGAATGAGCACATACTCGACGCAGAACGCCGCCTGCGAATAGCGGGGGAACGAAAGCAGCGCCTGCTTGAGCCGCGCCATCGGCCACGCCCTGTTGACGGGCATGATCTCCGAGCGGATCGCATCGTTCGGCGCGTTCAGCGAAAGCGCGAGGTTGAGCCGGTGGAATCCGTGCTCGCGCACGAGTTCGCCGATCCGCTCGATGCCCTCGGGGTTTCCGACCGTCGAGATCGAGATGTTCGATGCGGGCACCTTCGCGCCGTCGTGATCGGTGAGCACGCGGATCGCCTGGATCACGGCTTCGATGTTGTCGGTGGGCTCGCCCATGCCCATGAACACGATGTTCTTGACCGGCTGTTCGCGCGAACGCTCCACGCGGTGCGTCGCGGCGAACCACTGGTGCACGATCTGGTCCGCACGCAGGTTCTTGACGAGGCCCATCTGCGCCGTCTCGCAGAAGCGGCAGCCCATCGCGCAGCCGACCTGGCTCGAGACGCACAGCGTGGTCGTGGTTCCCGTCGAGCGGGGCATCGGGATCAGCACGCTCTCGGTCTCGAGGCCGTCCTCATGACGCAGCACGAACTTGGCGGTTTCTCCCTCGACGAGCGTCGCGGTGACCGGATACTCGGCCACCTCGCACCATCCGGGCGCGACCCCGTCGCGGAAGAGCGCGCGATACTCGTCACGCGCCGCGCCCGCGCTGCGACCGCATGAGCCCGCTGCGGCCACGAACTCGGCCCTCGTGAGCCCGAGCGCACGGACGGGCGCGGATGGAATCGCGGACAACTCGTCGGACATCGGCCAAGAAGCGTATCATGCCGACCCCCTCCGGCGCCCGATCGCGGCGCCGATCCGGAGCCGACCATGCACCTCAAGAGAGACGACAGCCATCACCACGGACCGCCCGTGATCCCCGTCACCTTCATCCTCGAGGATCCCGAGGGCCTCACGGGCACCGCGCAGACCGAGTGGAACGTGATGGGCGGCGAGCACGAATCGCTGCTCGAGGTCGCGATCGACAACGGCATCAACATCGAGCACGCCTGCGGCGGCGTCTGCGCGTGCTCGACCTGCCACATCTACCTCGAGCAGGGCGCGCAGCAGGTCAACGAGGCGAGCGAGGACGAGGAGGACCGCGTCGAGGAGGCACCCGGCATCAAGCGGACCTCGCGGCTGTCCTGCCAGTGCGAGCTGAAGGACCTCGGCGAAGGAAGGCGCGTGCCGATCGTCGTGCGCGTGCCCGCGTGGAACCGCAACGCCGTCAAGGAAATCCCGCACTGAACGCGCCGATGCACTGGCTCGATGTCCAGCCGATCGCCGAGGCGCTCGCCGACTCGCACCCGGAAGTCGATCCGGCGACCATCGCATTCCCGAGGCTGAAGGCGCTGGTGACGGCGCTCCCTGGTTTCCTGGAGCAGCCGGGGCATCCGTGCAACGAGCGCATACTCGAGGCGATCCAGCAGGCGTGGATCGAGGAGTGCGAACCATGAAGCCGGCGCCCTGAACGGCGCCTTTCTTCCCCGACCCGAAGCGAGGAGACGATCGATGTCGATGGAACCGAACCGCGCAGCGGAGCGCACCGGACGCCGGGAGTTTCTCGGAGCAGCCGCAGGTGCGGCCGTCGCCGCGACAGGTATCGCGCCTGCGCATCCGGCGCAGGATGCAGTCGCGGCATCCGCGCCCGCGCGAACCCCTGCGCGCGGCCCGAGGCCGGTCCGCTACCACGCCGCCGCGATCCAGACATCGTTCGCGAATCCACGGACGCGCGACGAGATTCCCGAGCGCGTCGCGCGCATGATCGCGATGGCGGAGCAGACCGTCGCCGGCTACGCGCCGTTCTTCGATGTGCGGCTCATCGCCTTCCCCGAGTTCGCGCACGCCGCGCCGTGCTACTTCACCGTCGAGGAGCTGATGGAGCATCTCGCGGTCGAACTTCCGAACGATCACACCGACGCCTATACACGGTTCGCGCGCAAGACGGGCTGCTTCGTGCAGACTGGCACCTTCATCGAGCGCGACGCCCGCTACCCGGGCCGCGTGTTCAACACAACCTGCCTCATCGGACCGGACGGCATCCTCGCGAAGTACCGCAAGGTGAATCCCTGGATTCCGTGGGAGGTGCACGCGAGTCCGCACGACCTCGAGGGCTACGCCGAGGAGCCGTTCCCCGTCGCCGACACCGAGATCGGCAAGATCGGCTGCGCGATCTGCTACGACTGGCTCTTCCCCGAGTCGATCCGGCAGCTCGCGTTCAACGGCGCGGAAGTCCTCGTGCGCGTGAGCGCCTACATGGACCCCTGGGGCGCGACCGCGCCGATGGACTGGTGGACGACGATCAACCGCGCGCGCGCGATCGAGAACACCGCATTCGTCCTCGCGTGCAACCAGGGCGCGAGTTTCGAGGGCTACCCGCCGTTCTCGTGGCCGGGCGGCTCGATGGCGGTCGACTTCGACGGGCGCATCCTCGCGCAGGCCGATCCCGGGCCCGGCGAGAAGGTGGTCGTGGCGCCGATCGATCTCGACGCGCTGCGTGAGGCGCGCGAGCGGCGACGCGGTCACGACATGCGCGCGCACTACCGCGCCGAGGTCCATCCCTACGCATCGGCCGCGATGTTCGCGCGTGCAGGAAGCGGCGGGATCACCATCGATTCGAACGACGCGCGGATCGCGGCGGCGAAGCGGCTCCTTCCCTGATTCACCGCGGCGACGCGAGGGATCCTGCTGCGTGTGCGCGATCGAGCCACGCGCCCCGCGTGTACCGCGTATTCTCCCCGCATGCTTCCGACCGAGGACCTCCGCGTCCGTCCCGTGACGGCCCGCATGCCGAACCCCTTCCGCCACATGGCAAACGGCGCGTGCGCCGTGCTGCTCGCCGTCGCGCTCCACGCCTGCTCGGGCTCGGACTCGCAGGGGGGCGCGCGACGCGCCGAGCCGCGCTATCCCGCCGAGATGGTGGAGGCGGTCAACCGCGCCGTCGGACTGATGGGGCGCTTCGAGTTCGAGGAGGCGGCGGGGGAGTTCCGCGCGATCTCGTCGCAGCCGGACGCACCGGCGGAGGCGAGGCTGAACCTCGCGATCGCCGTGCTGAACCAGTCGCGGGAGGGCGCGCAGGACGAGGCCATGGAGATCCTGCGTACACTGCTCGCCTCGAAGCCGGACGACGACATCGCGCTGCGCGCGCGCTACTGCCTCGGGCTCTGCGAGCTCTACCTCGGCAACGCGCCCGAGGCGGTGCCGCAGTTCGTCGCGGTCGCCGAGGCCCGCGGCACCGATCCGTGCGCGCAGTACTTCGCGGGCCAGGCGCTCGAGCAGGTCGGCGAGATCGAGGACGCGCTCAAGTGGTACGAGGCGGCGAGCGAGCGTGACGGCTACCTGAAGAGCGCGGTGCTCGGCATCCAGCGCTGCGCGCGCAGGCTCGGGCAGGATGCGCGCGCCGAGGCCGCACTCGCGCTCTTCGAGCGTCTCGCGGCGAATCCCCGCGCCCGCAACGTCGAGTTCAAGTACACCCGCATGGGTGATCTCGGCATGGCGATGGTGCTGGCGGATCCGGCGCGCCCCGCATACGAGCCGAAGGCGGGCCCCGTGTTCCTCGATCCCGCGCCGCTCGCGATCGAGGGAGGCGACGCGATCCGCTGGTCCACCGACATGGAGCAGCACGCGTCGACCGTCGATCTCGATCTCGATGGAAGGCTCGATCTCGTGATCTCGCGCGGCATGCTTGCGAAGAACGCCGACGGCGCGCTCGAGGCGCGCACGCTCGTACTGCTCGGCAAGCCCGACGGCGGATTCCGCGCGGTACCCGAGCACACGCTCTCGTCCGTCGCGGGCGGCCGCGTCAACTCGATCCTCTTCGGCGATATCGATGGTGACGGCCGCACCGACGCCTATGTCTGCCGGAGCGGAGGCAATGTGCTCGCGCTGCAGGACGAGTCCGGCTCGTTCCGCGACGCGACCGCCTCGTGGAACGCAGCGGGCTCGGGCGGTGCGTGCGTCGACGGGGCGCTCGCGGATCTCGACCACGACGGCGACCTCGATGTGTTCCTCGCCTACCGCGAGGAATCGAACGCGCTGCTCGCGAGCACCGGCACCGGCTCGTTCCGCGCGCTCGGCGAGGATGCGGGCATCGCGTCCGGGGATCGCGCCGCGCGCTCGGTCGTGGTCGGCGACTTCGACTACGACCGCGACGCCGACATCCTCGTGATCAACGATGTACCGCCGCACCAGCTGCTGCTGAACGACCGCCTGTGGAAGTGGAGCGAAGGCACGGCGCCCGGCATCTCGCAGGACCAGCTCGACGACATCGCCGACGCCGCCGCGGTCGTCGAGATCGCGGATCTTCCGCTGCGTCGCGTGGTGTTCGCGAATCCCAACTACCTGCGCCTCTCCACGCGCACCGAGCAGATCGCGCCCACCCGCGGCATCGAGCTCGGCGTCGCCGACGCCACCGGCGACGGACATCCGGACCTGTTCCTGTTCGGCACCGAACGCATCGCCATGCACGACGAGTCGATGAAGCCCGTGCAGGAGTTCGCGGTTCCGCAGGGAAGCGTCCGCACGCAACTCGTGATGCTCGAGCCGCAGCGTGGGCCGCACATGATCTCGATGCGCACGGGCGCCGCGCCGCTGCTCTGGGCGCCTGGCCCCGCGCGCGGTCCGTATGTCGCGCTTTCGTTCAGCGGTCGGATCGATCCGTCGCAATCGATGCGTTCGAACGAGAGCGGCATCGGCACGGCCTATGCGCTCCGCGTCGGAACCGAGTGGTTCGGCGGCGAGGCGTTCCGCGCGCACACGGGCCGCGGACAGTCGCTCGCGCCCGTCGCGGTCGGCACCGGCCCCTTCGCGAAGGCCGATCTCGTCGAGGTCGAGTGGTCCGACGGCGTGCTCCAGTCGGAGATCGACCTGCAGTCCGGCCGGCTGCATGCGCTCGTCGAGACGCAGCGGCAGATCTCGTCGTGCCCCGTGCTCTACGCGTGGAATGGAACAGAGCATCGGTTCGTGACGGACCTCCTCGGCGTCGGCGGCGTCGGCTACCTGCTCGAGCCGGGCGTCTACAGTCCGCCGCGCATGTGGGAGACCTTCGTGCTTCCTCCCGATGCGCTCGCGCCACGCGCCGACGGTGCCCTGGAACTCTCGCTCGGCGAACCGATGGAGGAGCACTGCGGCCTCGACCAGATGAAGCTCCTCGCCGTCGACCTTCCGCCGGGTTGGGACATCGCGCCCGACGAGCGGCTCGCGATCGGTGGCCCCGAACCAACCGGTGGTCTGGTCGCCTGGAGCACCGAGTGGCTCCCGATCGGCAACGCCACGCTCGAGAAGCCCGATCTGCTCGCGCTCGAGCCGGGAGAGGTCGACCCGCGGTTCATCGGACGACTGCTCGGCGAGCATGTCGTCGAGGTCACCTTCGATGTCGCGATCGACTCGATTCCCGATCCGTGGCTCGTGATCGACGGCTGGGTCGAGTACCCGTACTGCCAGACGATGTTCGCTGCGTGGCAGGCCGGCGCGAAGTACATCGCGCCGAACCTCGAGGCGCGTGCGCCCGATGGAACCTGGGTCGAGCTGCTCGGCGAGTGGGGCTATCCAGCGGGCATGCCGCGGCGCATGGCCGTGCCGGTTCCGAAGGAGAACCTCCCGGTTGGGACGACGACGCTGCGGCTCCGCACCAACATGGAGATCTACTTCGACAGCATGCGTCTGGTCGCGCGCGAGGGTGTTCCGCATCCGCCGCAGGAATGCGCGCTCGTCGAGGGTCGGTTGGGTTCGCCGGGCTTCGCGCGCCGGACCACTGGTCCGCAGAAGCAGCCGTTCTACGACCATGCCTCGCCTCGACCGCTCTGGGACTGCCGCTTCCAGCGCGGCATCTACACGGCGTTCGGCGATGTCCGCGAACTCCTCGCCCGCGAGGATGGTGCGGCCGCGATCTTCGGCCCAGGCGAGGAAGTGTTCGCCCGGTTCACGCCGCCGCCCCAGAAGGCATCGCCTGGAACCTCGAGGCGCTATGTGCTCGAGGTGCGCGGGTGGTGCAAGGACATGGACCTCTTCACCCTCGAGGGCGAGACGGTCGAGCCGATCCCGATGGAGCCGGCCGATGCCGAGGCGGCCGAACTGATGCGGCGAACGCGCACGCGTCCCGCGGGCGGACGATGACGCAGGGGCGGAGAGCGACTAGACTCCGCGTTCATGTCGGGCCCCACGCAATCGCTCGCATTCGCCTTTGGAATCGGCGCCGTCACGGCTGCGATTGCGGGAAGGCTGCGCATCCCTGCGGTGCTGCCGCTGCTGTGCGCGGGCATGCTGTTCGGGCGTTCGGGCCCGGAGGGCTGGCAACTCGTCGACATCGATAGCGTCGGTGCGATCTTCCGGTCGTTCGTCGCGCTCTCGATCGGTCTCCTCGTGTTCGAGGGCGGGCTCCATCTCGATCGCAAGGAACTGAGCCAGGCGCCGCGCGCGGTGGTGGGGCTCCTCACCATCGGCTCGCTGGCGACGCTCGCGCTCACGGCGCTGGTCGCGCAGCGCATGCTCGAGCTCGACTGGCCGCTCGCGATCGTGCTCGGTTCGCTCGTCGTCGTGACCGGGCCGACGGTCGTACAGCCGATCCTCCGCACGGTGCGCGTCTCGCCGAGGCTCTCCGCGGTGCTCGGCGCCGAGGCGATCCTGATCGATCCGATCGGCGTCATCTGCGCCGTCGCCGGGCTCGATGTCGCGCTCGCCTACTACCGCGGCGCGTTCGAGGGATCGTGGCCGCAGATCCTGGCGGGTTTCGGCGTTCCGTTCGCGAGCGGCTTCGTCGTCGGCGCGGTGTTCGGCGTGTTCGGGCTCGTCCTCTTCCGGCTCCTCGGCTCGCGCGCGAGTCCCAATGTCGCCGCGTTCGGCATCGCGATGCTCTCGATCGCGGTCGGCGAGACCTACACGCACGAGGGCGGTCTCGTCGCGGCGACGGTCGCGGGCATGATCCTGTCGAACCTCCAGGTCGTGAAGACCTCGGATCTCCGCAAGTTCAAGGAGCAGATCGCGACGATCCTCGTCGGCATGCTCTTCGTGCTGCTCGCTTCGGCGATCGACATCGACGAGCTGAAGCGGCTCGGCGCGCGCGAGCTCGTCGCGGTGGCGCTGATCCTGTTCGCCGTTCGGCCGATCTCGGTCCTGTTCTCGACCTTCGGATCGCGCCTGCAGTGGCGTGAGCGGCTCTTCGTCGCGCTCTTCGCCCCGCGCGGCGTCGCGGCCGTGTCGCTCACCGCGCTGACGGTGGTGGAGCTGAAGCGCTATTTCGAGTCCGTACCCGACGGCAGTCTCGTCATGCTCGTGCCGCAGGCGGACCTCCTCAACAACATCGTGATCCTCCTCGTGATCGCGAGCGTCGTGTGGGCGACGGCCGCGTCGTGGCCGCTGGCGTGGCTGCTCGGGCTGCTCGGCAAGGCGCCCGGCACGGTCGTCATCGTGGGGGCGCATGCGCTTGGCCGCGAGGTCGCGCGCGCACTCCGCAGCGAGGGCGTTCCGGCGGTCGTCGTCGATTCGAATCTCTCGCGCGTGGTCGCGTCGCGCGGCTCGGGCGTCGACGCGGAGCACCTCGATGCGACCGACACGAACGCGCTCGGGTCGAGCCTGCGCGAGCGCGACGCCGGATGGCTGCTCGCATGGACAGGCAATGTCGATGTCGATCGTATGGTCTCGCGGTGGGGCGGAGGGCAGTTCGGTGCGCACGCGTCGACCTCGCAACTGCCGCAGCCGCCCGGTGAGCCCGACTCGCCCGAGGCGACTGCACCCGCGCGCCCGGCGCTTGTCCGCGCACTTGATTCGCGCGTCGCTCTCGGCGCCGCCCGCGTCGTCGTGCTCGACGCGGCCGATCTCGAGGATCGCGCGTGCACGCCGATCCTCGAGATCCAGAACGGACGCGTCGCGCGGCTCGGCGCATCGAGCCCGCCGGTGAAGCGTTCGCGCATCGTCGCGCTTGTCCCCGGGTTCCTTGAGGAGGAGCCGCCGATGGCGGTTCCAGGAGCAGAGCCCGCATGAGTGCCTTCCGCCCGGCCGTCGGTCCCAGGCTTCGTCGACTGCTGGCGGCGCTGTTCCTGCTGTTCGCGCTGCTTGTCCTCAACAGCGTGTATCTCTCCGCGATCACCTTCGCGGAGTGGCGCTCGGGGCGCTCGCTGCAGAACGAGTTCTATCTCTGGAACTTCCTCGGCCACCTCGTGCTCGGGTTCGCGATCGTGATTCCGACCATCGTGTTCGGGGTCGTCCACTGGCGCAATGTCGCCAACCGTCCGAACCG
>JBEAQW010000282.1:0-6550 GCA_041163725.1 Planctomycetota bacterium | reverse complement strand
GAACGGCACGAGGCCCGTCACCGCCGGATCCACGGCGAGCGTCACCCACCAGGTCGCCATCAACGCGAGCAGCCCGAACACGAGGCTCGCATCGCGCTCGAATCCGAGCGGCGAACCCGCCGCGAACGCCGCGAACGCCAGCACGGGACCGAGCCAAAGCCCGATGCGCCGCGCGCGCGGCGAGCCCTCCTCCACCTCGCGTGCGAGATCGTCGTCGGCGGGTTCCTGATCGGCCGTCATGGCCCGACGATATCCGACCGTTTCGATCGCATCGAGGGGAAATCGGGCGCTGGAGGTACGGACGGCGCGCGGCCACACGCATCGAGCGCTCGTCAGCCCGGCAGGCGCACACTCTGCAGGCCGCGGAAGAAGTCGTCCGGATCGACCGACTGCTTCACCCGCTGCAGGCGCGGGTAGTTCGCGCCGTGATACAGCGTCGGCCACTCGTGCTCGGCGAGATCGTCGTCGGCGTAGTTGATGTAGCAGCCAGCGCCCCCGAGCGACAGCCTCGGCGCGACCTCGGCGTACATGTCGCGGATCCACGCGAGGTTCGCCCGCTCCTTCGCGGCCGAAGGCGCGCTCCAGTAGCCGAGGTACTGCACCTCGGACAGCGCCGCCCGATGGGGAAAGGCGGTCGCCTCGGGCGCGAGCTCCCCCACCGCTCCGCCGAGACCGAGGAAGTTCACGCTCGCGTACTCGTTCAGCGCGAACGCGGGATCGGCGATCCGCGCCGCCATCGCCTCCACGATGCGCGCGCCCGTGTCGGCGGCGGGCGGCGCGTACACGATCGAGGACTTCGCCTTGTTCAGCGTCGAGCCGCGGGGCTCGATCGGCGAGCACGCGGGCGATGCGAGGTCGTACGCGAAGTCTGACCCGGGAAGCGCGCGAACACCCCCGCGTCCGACGAGGAGTTCACGCATCGCGGCGATCTCCGCCGCCGTTCCCGTCGAGAAGAGGATGCCGAGGCACGCGGGCGACGCCGTCGCCGTATTGATGTTGAAGATCACCGCAGGAAGCGTGTCGGGCGCGACCGCGCCGTCCCCGAGAAGCGCGTGCATCCGCGCGAGCGCGTCATCGGCCGACGATGCGGGCCATCGCCACCCCACCACATGCACGGTCTCGAGCGGCGCCGCCTCGATCTCGAAGCCCGTCGCGATGCCGAAACTCCCCCCACCACCACCGCGCATCGCCCAGAAGAGGTCGGGCTCGGACTCCGGGCTGGCGGTGACCGCCGTGCCGTCGGCCCGCACCACGCGAATCGCGCGAACACGGTCGCAGGTCAGCCCGAGCGATCGCTGCCGGTATCCGAATCCGCCGCCGAGTGCGATGCCGGCGAAACCGACGGACTCGCAACTCCCCGAGGGAACGGTCCAGCCCCCGTTGCAGGCGAGTTCGCCGTAGACGCGAACGAGCTTCGTGCCGGCGCCGATCGCGAACATCGCGCCACCGAGCGGGGCGACGGCGTCGAGCGCCGACACATCGAGCACGATGCCGCCGCATCCCGAGGCACCGATGTACGAGTGTCCGCCCGAACGCGGTACGAGCCGCAATCCGTTCTCGCGAGCGAAACCGATCGTCCGGGCCACATCGATCTCGTCGGCTGCCCGCACGATGACGAGTGGGTGACTCTCGAAGCGACGGTTGAACAGCAGTCGTGCGGCGTCGTAGCTCGGCTCGCCCGCGAGAATCGACTGCCCTGCGAGCGACGCACGAAACCTCGCCAGCGTCGAGTCGGTCAGCGTGACCGGAGGGCAATCCGCAAAGGCGCCGAGCGCCCCGATCGGATCGGCGGCTGCGGCCATCAGCGCTGCGCCACCCGCGGTGCGCAGGAACGAACGCCTCGTTTCCATGGCCCGAGTTTCGGCCCGACTCCCTCCTTTGCAAGTCGAAACCTTGCGAATCGACGAATACATGCCATCATGGGGCGCATGACGGGTCGAGCGGTCATCTCCTGCGCATGTGCGCTCGCAGCCGCGCTCCCGAGCATCGCCTGCGGTGCCCCCGATGGCAACGCCATCGTCGACTTCGCCGTCGCACGCTGGAAGGTCGAGGCAGGAGGCGACGGTTCGCTGCGAGCGCTCGTCATCGTGGCATCCCCCTGGTCGTGGCGCGACGCAACCGACCGCGCCGCGACGCTCGGCGCCACGCTTGCGGCCGCCGGCTCGCCCGATGCACTCGGGTTCCTCGTCTCGCTCGCGGATCATCCCGGAGCCTTCGACTGCGCCGGCCCGTGGTTGGGGGGCGCGCGTGAGCCGGGCGGTGCGTGGCTCTGGCCCGATGGGACCCCGGTGGGCGAGTTCGGCTTCGCCGCCGGCCGTCCCGCCCAGGCATCCGCACTTCCGAGCGCGCTCGTACTCGCAGGCGGCGAAACTCCGGACGGAAGCTGGTTCGATGCGCTCCGGCATCCGGACGCGGGAACGGTCACGCGCAGCGCGCTGCTCGCATTCGGCGCGTTCGAGGACTGCGATGGCGACGAGCTTCCCGATGCGCTCGAGATCGCGTTCGATCCGACGCTCGACGCCGACGGCGATGGCCGACTCGACTCCTGCGCGACGAGCCCCGCGGATGTCAATCGGGACGGCGCGGTCGACGCGGCCGACCTCGCCCTCGTGCTCAACGCGTGGGGTACGGGCGATCCCGCTTCGGACATCGATCGCAGCGGGACCGTCGATGCAGCCGACCTTGCCGCCGTGCTCTCCGACTGGAGCGGCTGAAGGACGGGCCAGCCCGACCTCCCGCCGCGACCGCCGTGTCTCCTGAGCCGCGAATCCTCATCGATTTCCACGCCGTGGCGTCCCCGACCGGAGGCGTGCGGACAATGGAGGACCCCGAAAGGCAGGAGTCCTCATGCAGCAGCCACACAGCCGCCGTCTCGCCGCCGCACCGCTGGCCGCGACCCTCGCGATCACCGCGGGCGCGCTCGCCCAGAACATCGGTCCGTTCGTCAACTTCGAGTCGCCGCAGGTCCACCCGCTCGAGTTGACGCCCGATGGCGCGACGCTTCTTGCGGTGAACACCGCCGACGGCCAGCTCGAGGTGTTCGACCTCGTGTCCGGTCTGCCGATGCGCCGCGGCTCGGTGCAGGTCGGCATCGATCCTGTTTCGGTGCGGGCCCGCTCGAACGGCGAGGCATGGGTCGTCAACCAGATCTCCGACTCGATCAGCGTCGTCGACCTCGCGTCGATGCGCGTCGTCCGCACGCTGCGCGTCGGCGACGAGCCGGCCGATGTCGTGTTCGCGGGGAATCCGAAGAGTCCACGCGCGTTCGTCTCGCTCGCCGCCGCGAACCAGGTCGTCACCTTCGACCCGAACGCCGTCACGCCGACGCTGTCGACCATCGCGATCAGCGGCGCGCAGCCGCGCGCGCTGGCGACGAGCCCTGACGGTGGACTGGTCTATCTCGCGATCTTCGAGTCGGGCAATGCGAGCACGGTCGTGCCGCGCACGAGCGTCAGCAGCGGCGCGAGCCCCTACGGCGGCGTGAATCCCCCGCCGAACTCGGGCACGGTGTTCGACCCGCCGCGCACGCCGGGACAGCCGCTGCCACCGGCGGTCTCGCAGATCGTCCGGAAGAACGCCGCCGGTCAGTGGATGGACGACAACGGACGCAACTGGTCGTCGCTCGTGGGCTGGGGCGTCGTCGACAACGACATCGCCGTCATCGACGCGGGCACGCTCGCAACGGGCTATGTCACCGGACTCATGAACACCGTCGCGGGCATCGGCGTGGCGCCGAACGGCCAGGTGCTCGCGGTCGGCATCGACCCCCGCAACGAGCTGCGGTTCGAGCCCAATCTCAACGGCCGCTTCGCGCGGATGCTCGCGGCGTTCGTACCCGCAGGCGGCGCGGGAAGCGCATCGCTCGCCGATCTCAATCCGCACCTCGACTACGCCGACTCGAACATCCCCCCCGCCGAACGCCAGCTCTCCGCCGGCGACCCGCGCGGCGTGGCGTGGCTTCCCGACTCGAGCGCCGCGTTCATCGCCATGCTCGGCAGCGACTGCGTGCTCGCAGTCACCCCGAGCGGATCGCGCATCGCGAAGATCGATGTCGGCGAGGGACCGACCGGCATCGTCGCTTCGGCGGGCGGTGAGTTCGTCTATGTGCTCAACCGCTTCGAGTCGAGCGTGAGCGCGATCAGCACCGCCTCCTACTCCGAGGTCGGCACCGCGAACTTCCATGACGCGACGCCCACCTCGATCCGCAACGGACGCAAGTTCCTGTTCAACACCCAGCTCACCTCCGGCCTCGGCCACACCTCCTGCGCGACCTGCCACATCGATGGACGCAGCGACCGCCTCGGCTGGGATCTCGGCGATCCGTCGGGAGCGATGCAGGCCTTCGACGAGACCTGCCAGGTGCCGCCGGGCGGCCCGGGCCCCGGTTGCATCGCATGGCATCCGATGAAGGGCCCGATGGTCACCCAGACGCTCCAGGGCATCATCGGCAACGAGCCACTGCACTGGCGCGGCGAGAAGAACGATCTCACCGAGTTCAATGTCGCGTTCACCCACCTGCAGGGCAGCGACGGCGAGATCAGCGCGAGCGAGATGGCGAGCCTGCAGGACTATGTCGCCTCGCTCGTGTTCCCGCCGAATCCGAACCGCAACATCGACAACACGCTGCGAACGAGCGTTCCGATCTTCGGTGGCACGCAGACCGGATTCAACACGACCGGCAACGCGGTGACCGGACAGAACCTCTTCGCCACTGGCCAGTTCTTCGCGGGTCCGCCCGGCGCACCGGGCCTCACCTGCACGGCGTGCCACGCCGGCCCGATCGGCTCGAACAACCGCGTCGACATCCCCGCACCGGGTGGCGAGCAGCAGAACCGCAAGAACTCGCACCTGCGCGAGCTCTGGCGCAAGGTCGGCGCCAACCGCTCGTCCACGACCGCGCTGCGCGGATTCGGCTTCGAGCACAACGGCGAGAAGGCGACCTTCCAGGACGCGATCACGACGGGCTTCAACTTCGCGAACACGCCCACGGGACAGCAGCAGCGCCGCGACATCGAGGCGTTCTGCATGAGCTTCAACACGGGCAACCACGCGGGTGTCGGCCAGCAGGCCACCGCCGATGGAACCGGCACCGACACGGCGCGCATCAACCAGCTCGTCGCGATCGCGTCGGGCGCCGGTGGACCCGCGCTCGTGGTGAAGGGCCGCGTGAACGGCGAGGTCCGCGGCTGGATGCTGCAGGGCGGTTCGTTCCGCAGCGACCGTGCATCCGAGCCGACACTCTCGGCGGCTGCGCTGCTGGCGCTCGCCGCGAACGGCAGCGAGCTCACCTACACGCTCGTTCCGCAGGGCTCGCAGGTGCGGCTCGGCGTCGATCGCGATCTCGACGGCTTCTTCGACCGCGACGAGCTCGATGCGGGCAGCGATCCGGCGAACTCCGCGAGCGTCCCGCAGCCGTGCGTCGCGGACATCTCGCCCGCCGTCCGCGATGGCGTCGTGAACGGCGGCGACCTCGCCGCGCTCCTCGCCGCATGGGGCTCGCCCGGCGTCACCGATCTCGATGGCGACGGAACCACCGGAGCCGCCGACCTCGCGGTGCTCCTCGGTGCATGGGGCGCGTGTCCCTGATGGACGGACCCGGCGCCTCGACGCCGAAACCTCTGCAGACAGCACACGACGCCCGCCGGCAGCGATGCCGGCGGGCGCCGTGCCTTCCACCCTGCCGTGTTGCGTCAAACCCTGAAATGCGGCAATCGCACGAAGTACCATGCGTTCGGCATCTCCCGCGGCCGCGTGGCCGCCGGACTCCATCACCGACATGCGGCTCGGCCGCAGGCTTGATTCCCATGCACGCTCGCACGCTCCTCTCGCTGACCGTCATCGCCATCGCCGCTTCCATCGCTCCGAGCACCTTCGCCCAGCAGGACGGCACCTTCCCGCCGGGCGGCCCCGAGGGACAGCGCCGCGAGCGCGGCGGCGACCCCGCGCAGATGGTCGAGCGGATGATGCAGATGGATGCCAACGGTGACGGCAAGCTGTCGAAGGACGAGATGCCCGGTCCGCTCGCGGATCGCGTGTTCGACCGCGCGGATACCAACGGCGATGGCTTCGTCGACAAGGCGGAGCTCGAGGCGATGGCGAAGGCCGGCGGCATGCGTGGCGGCCAAGGCGGCCAGGGCGGACCCGGCATGCAGCGCGGTGGCGCCGGCGGTCCGGTCAACGTCGAGGGTGCGATGAAGCAGATCAATGGCGCGTATCGCGCACTCAAGGGCTCCGCGTTCGACGCATCGTCGCGCGCATCCGACCTCGAGGCGGTGCAGCGCATGCAGATGGGTATCTTCGGCGCGAAGGCGGGTGCGGCGAGCCTGCGCATGTCGGATGCGGCGAAGGCGAAGTTCGGCGAGGACAAGGCCGCGTTCGAAGCCGCCTACCGCAAGGCGATGCTCGACGCCGCGCGCATCTCGATCGAACTCGAGCTCGCGATCCTCGACGGCAACGCGGCGCAGGCGAAGGCGCTCGTCGCGAAGATGCACAACACCGAGGAGTCGGGCCACGAGCTCTTCCAGATGGACGAGTCTTCGGAGCGCGGCGA
>JBEAQW010000281.1:0-2754 GCA_041163725.1 Planctomycetota bacterium | reverse complement strand
AAGGATCTCGACACGGCGCGACACGCCGAGCAGGGCTTCACCCGCACGGTCGGCGTTGGCGAGCGTATGCGCGGGGAACAGCGCGAGATCGACGCGTTCGAGCGCGCGGGCATCGCGATCGGAAGGCTCGAGTCCACCGAAGCGGATCGTCGTATCGAGTGCGCGGTCGAGCAGGACCTCGCCGGTGGCGTCGCGCTGCGATTCGGCGCGCGCGAGTTCGAGCGCGATCGCGCAGGCGTCCGGGGTCGCGTCGAGATCCGGCGCGCAGTGCGCCAGGTCGAGCAGCACCTCGCACGCTTCCCGAGGCCGTTCGATCCGGACGAGCGCGCGCGCAAGCGGGATCGCAAGCCAGGGCGCCGCGACTGGATCGCGCGCAAGCGATCGCAGTTCGGACGAGGCGGGATCGGTGGTGGTCGTCGGCGATGGAGACGCATTGGCGTCGCTTGGCGCGGAGGACGCGAGGGCGAACGCCGCGATGAAGCGCGATCGCTGCACCGCAGGCGAGCGCATCATCGGAAGATGCGCGATCCGCCCGGCGATCGCGCGCCCCGCGGCCTGCACGCGGTCCGGAGCGAGACCGCCTGCCGTCGATTCCACCGCGCGCCGTGCGGCCGCATCGAGCGCGCCTGCATCCGCGCCGCGCGCGGCGAGCAGTCCCAGTTCGGCGGCACCCGCGATCGCATGCAGGGCGGCCGGCGAGCCCTCGGGCAGTGCGGGAAAGGGCGCGTTCGCGCCGCGATCGGTCCAGTCGAGCGTACGCGCGACGAGCGCGCGGGCTGGATCGGAGGTCGCGAGCGCCTCGGTGATCCGTGCCGCCCGCGCCTCGGGCGAGCCGCCGGGGGCCACCTCGCACCGCGCGCGTGCGAGCGCGAGAATCGCGCCGAGCTCGCCGGCTCTCGGGAGTTCCGACTGCGCCGCGCGTGCGAGCGCGTCGCGCGCATGCGAGCGATCGGCGTCCGACGCGCCGAGATCCGCCGCATGGAGCCGCCGGAGTCCCTCGAGGAACGCGAAGCGGAATGCAAGGGGATCGGTCGCGCGTCGCGCGGCGTCGTTCGTGATCGCCTCGAGCGCGGTCGCATCGAGCAGGCGTCCGACGCGCGCGAGTACATCCTCCGCGGCGGTGCGTTCCGCAGCCGTGGCGACGCCGAGTGCGAGCGATGCGTCGGTCGCATCCGCAGGGAGGAGCCTGAAGAGAAGATCCTCCGCCGTCTCGAGCCGCAGTTCGCGCGCCGCGCCTTCCGCCGGCTTCGACACCTCGCCCGCACGGGCATCGAGCTTCGCCGCAAGCGCTTCGCGGCGGTCGGCGATCGCACGCTCCACCGACACGACCTCCGACACCGACACCGCGCGCGCGCGGGCCTCGGCCGCAGCGCGTGCAAGCGCGGCGCGTTCCTCCGCAAACTGGCTCTCGGAAATCGCTGCGTCCGCGCCCACTGCGGCGACCGCCCGCATGGCGTCGGCGATGATCTCCTCGCGCACCGTCGCGTCGCGCTCCACCTCCGCCGCGCGCAGACGGCGGAACACCTCGATCAGCGCCCGAGTCCGCTCGTCATCCTCGGTGTGCGCAGGGACGCGGCGTGCATCGAAGAACGCATCGGAGGTTCCATCGACGGCCGTCTCGACGGCAACATCGACCACCCCGGCAAACGCGCCAGCCGTGTCCGGCCCGATCGCCGCGCACGCGGCCAGTGACAGGAGCATCGGGGCGGGACGCCTCATGCGTCGCCTCCGAACGCGATGGCTCGGAATCCCGCACCGCTCGCCGCCTGGAACACGCGCACGACCTCCTCCCACGGAAGTTCGCGATCGGCCACGATGCGCACCGGGTGGCCCGGATCGAACACTCCGCGCGGATTCGCCGGCGTCAGCAGGACATCGCGCAGGATCCGCTCGAGCGCCTCCGCGTCGGAAGGCTGGGCGAGTCCGAGTCCGAGCTCGATCGTCGCGCGCGCATCGCTTCCTGCGCGCACGCGGATCACGAGCGTCTCCTCCTCGAGTTCGAGCGCGTCTGCGGGCTCGGCCCGTTCGGATGCGTCGGCCGCTGCCTCGCGCGGCGCCTCCGTGCGCAGCAGCCGCGCCTGATCGGCGAATCCGCTCGTGAGCACGAAGTAGAGAAGCAGCAGGAACACGACATCGATCATCGGCGCGATCGGCAGTGCCACGCGCGCCGCCGGGCCGAGTCCCCGCATGCGACGCCGTTCGGCGCGCGTCGTGGCATCGCGGTCGCCCCGCGCATCACGAAGCATCGCGCCCCTCTCTTTCCATCTCGCGCGGAGCCCGCCCGGGATCCTCGCGCACGACGAGATCGAGCCGCGGAAGCGCATCGCCCCCCGCAAGCCGTGCGCCCGTCGTCGCCGCGCGCATCGCGGGCTCGACCCACGCGTAGTGCGTCGCGCGATCGGCGCGCAGCTGCACGGCGAGCCGCGGGTTGCGCCTGTATCCGTCGGCGAGGAAGCGCGCGAGCGCCTCCATCCCCTCGGGCGTCGCGTCGAAACGCGCGTTTCCCGCGGCGTATCCGAGCGCGGCGCCATGTTCGCCGGGGAGGACATTCAGCACGATGCGCGCCTCGTCCTCCGCGCGCTCCGCTGCGCCCTCGCGCACGGTCGGAAGCGCGAGCTCGACCTGCTCCGCATCGCTGATCCGCGACACCAGCACGAAGAACACCGTCAGGAGGAACGCGATGTCGATCATCGGCGTGAGATTCGCCGAGATGCCCTCGTATTCGTCGCGATGCCGGTGTCGTGCCATGCGTTG
>JBEAQW010000280.1:0-13269 GCA_041163725.1 Planctomycetota bacterium | reverse complement strand
ACGGCGATACATCGAGGACGACGAGGAGCTGCCGCGACGCGCGCGGATCGGGCTCGACCTCGGCCTCGATCGGATCGAGTCGAAGGAGCACGGCCGCGCCGAACACGGCGAGGGCGAGGCCGGCGACGCGCGCGACGGGCGCGATGCGCGCCCAGGCGGCCGGCCGGCCGGTCGGACCGAATGCGAGACGGGCGATGCGCGCGGTGCGCGCGGCGTGCCGGTACTCGGCGATGGCCGCGACGACGAGCGCGCAGGCCGCCGCGGCGAGCGCCGTGCCGAGGACCTCGCCGGGTGCGGCGTAGGTGGGCGCCGTCTGCGCGAGAAGCGCGGTCGCGGGGACGGACACGCTCACCATGGCGTGTACCTCGCGAAGAGGAGGCCGACACCGTGGAGCGCGGCGAGTGCGAGGACCGCGAGCGCGAAGGGGCCGAACGCGTCGAGCGGCACGGTGCCCGCCGGCGCGAAGCGCGCGGGCTTCATGCGGTCGATGTGCGTGAAGATCGCCTTCAGGCTCTGCGTGTCGGTCGCCGCGAACGCCTCGCCGCCGGTGATCTCGACGAGGTCGCGCACATCGGCGGGCACATCGGTCTCGTCGATGTGGATGTGGAACACGGTGATGCCCGCGTCCTTGAGCTCCGTGCCGATCGCATCGGCCTCGCCGCCACCGAGATCGGCGGACATGCCGTCCGAGACGAGCACGATGAGACGGTCGCCGTCCTTCGCCTCGGCGACCATGTTCCGCAGGCAGAAGCGCAGCGCCGCACCGATCATCGTGCCGCCCATGTGCGAGGGCTGGTTCATCGGATCGGCGAAGGGCAGTGCGTTGCGGATCGCGTTGAGGTCCTTCGTGAGCGGCATCCAGCGGATCTGCTGCACGCCGAAGAGCGTCAGGCCGAACGCGTCGCCTTCGCGCGCGCGGGTGAAGTCCTCGACGGAGCTCTTCGCGAGCTCGAAGTTCCGGCCCATCATGCTGCCCGAGACATCGAGGCAGATCTGTATGTTCGTGAGCGAGCGCTCGCGGCGCGGCTGCTGCAGGGTCTGCGGTCCGGCGAGCATCGCGATCGCGACGGCGAGGAGGAGCAGCGGGACGAGATCGAACGCGGCGAGGATGCGCGTCGTCCACGGGCGTGCGGGCGCCTTCGCGTGGTCGGCGGGACTGAGGACGCCGGGCGTGCGCGCGATCGCCGTCCACGCGAGGAGGACTGGGACCGCGATGAGGAGGAGCACCCACGGATGCGCGAAGGTCATGTGGGACCTCCGCGCAGGGGAATGCCGAGTCGAAGGGCATCGATCGCCTCGAGTGCCTGCGCGCGGTCGCCGGGCGTCGGCGCGTGCAGCCACGCCTCGATGGCGCGGACGATCCGCGCGGTGGCGCGGTCGTCGCGGAGCGCGGCGATCGCGTCGGAAAGCGAAGCATGCCCGCCGTCGGCGCGGAGCGCGCGCAGCACGAGGAGCTCGAGTCGTCCCTTCTCGTCCGTGTCGAGCTCGCGGTCGCGCGCGTCGTCGACGATCGCGAACAGCCGCTCGGCGACGGTCGGTTCGGGCGGCGCGTCCGGCGCCGGCTCGGGCTTCCTGCGCAGCATGCGCCGCACGAGGAAGTACGCGGGTACGGAAGCCCACAGCGCCGCGACCGCGCCGAGCGCCGTCGAGTAGTGCGCGGCGAGCGAGAAGCCCGGTGCGGAGAGGCCGAACACATCGGTCCCGTGGTTCGGCGGCAGCTGCGAGTAGATCTCGACGCGCAGGTCGGGCAGCGATGCGGGCGCGCGGCCGTCGGTCCGCTCGATGGATGGCGCGAGGTCGAACGCGCCCTCGACGGTCCCGAGATACTCGACGCGATAGCGGTCGTCGCCCACCGCGTTGACGCGGACGAGGATCGGCGAGGCGCTGTCGCGCACGGGCTTCGCGCGCAGCGGCTCCGCGCTCGAGAACTCGAACGAACCGGTCGCGCCGCGCGGCGTGCGCGGCGGTTCGGCGTGCGCCGACGCGATTGCTCCGGAGGCGACCGTGGCCGTGATCGTGACCGCGGCCGTGATCGTGGAGGCGATCGCGCAGGTGATGATGGTGCGCTTCAGCATCAGCCGCGCCCCCTCGAGAGGAAGCCGCGTGACGAGAGGAAGTGCCTGAGCGGTGGAATGAACGCGCGGTCGGTCATGAGGCGCAGGTAGTCGGCGCCGGAGCGGAGGAGTTCGTCGCGCATGAGGTCCGGATCGCCGAAGCGCGAGCGCGAGGTGCCGGTGAAGGCGCGCCCCGTCTCGGGCTCGCGCGCGCGGATGTAGCCCGCGCGGACGGGCTCGGTCTCGGTCGGATCGAGCAGATGGATCACCATGACATCGTGGCGCTGCGCGGCGTTGCGCACCGATGCGATCGCATCCGGGTCGTGCAGGTCGGAGAGAACCACGAAGAGGCTCGACTTGTTCGCGCGGGCCGCGGTCTGCCGCAGCCGCGCGCCGAGTTCGGTGCGCTCCTCGAAGCTCCGCATGCGCAGGGGTTCGAGCGACTGCCAGAGGTCGCTCCGCGACATGCTCGCGACGAGCGGGACCGAGCGCTCGCCTCCGCCGACGACGGCGACCGGGCTCATGCGCCGGTGCGCCACCAGTCCGAGCGCCGATGCGATCCACACCGCGAGATCGTGCTTCGTGCGCGGCGTGCTCGAGACCGCCATCGATGCCGAGGTGTCGATCACGAGATAGGCGTCGGTGCGCTTCAGCGCCTCGTACTCGCGCACGAACGCGCGCCCGGTGCGGGCGGTGAGCCGCCAGTTGAGCAGCCGCACCGAGTCGCCCGGGATGTACGGCCGCGAGCTCGCGTACTCGAGGCCGCTTCCGAGCAGGCGCGAGGTGTCGCTTCCGAAGGCGAGGTCGTCCGCGAGCCGGCGGATGACGATGTCGAAGTCCCCGCGCGCGAGCGACTCGGGCGCGGGCAGGTCGAGGTCGGTGCTGGTCGCGGCGGCGGTCGTCACGGGTGCGCTCAGGCCATCGTCGAGAGGAGATCGTGCAGCACGCCCTGCGCGGTGCGCCCCTGCGCGAGCGCCTCGTAGGTCAGGCGCATGCGGTGGAGGATCACATCCTCGGCGAGCGCGAAGATGTCCTCGGGGATCGTGTAGTCGCGCCCATGGATGAAGGCGCGCGCGCGGGACGCGTGCGTCAGTGCGAGCGCGGCGCGCGGGCTGCAGCCGAGCTCGATCTCGGCGTGGCGGCGCGTGAGGTTCACGAGCTCGACCACATCGCGCACGAAGACATCGCTCACATGCACCTGCTGGACCGCGGACATCGCGCTCGTGAGGTCGCCGACATGCATGCGCCGCGAGCCGTCGATCGCGTCGAACGCGGACATCGGCACCGCGCCGTCGCCCTGGCGCTTCAGCTTCAGCGCGAGGCTGCGCCGCACGACCTCGGCCTCGTCGGCGGCGGTCGGGTACGACAGCCGGTGACGCAGCATGAATCGGTCGAGCTGCGCCTCGGGAAGCTCGAAGGTGCCCGCCTGCTCGACCGGGTTCTGCGTCGCGATCACGAGGAAGGGCGCGGGCAGGTCGTGCGTGGTGTCGCCGATCGACACGCGCCGCTCCTGCATCGCCTCGAGCAGCGCCGACTGCACCTTCGGGCTTGCGCGGTTGATCTCGTCGGCGAGCAGGAGGTTCGTGAAGATCGGGCCCTTGTGGATGCGGAACTCGCCGGTCTTCTGCTCGAGGATCTCGCTTCCGACGATGTCGCTCGGCAGGAGGTCGATCGTGAACTGGACGCGCGCGAAACGGAGATCGATCGCCTTCGCGACGCTCTGGACGAGCAGGGTCTTGGCGATGCCGGGCACGCCCTCGAGCAGCAGGTGTCCGCCGGTGAGGAGCGCGATGAGCACGCGCTCGACGACGGCGTCCTGTCCGACGACGGTCCTCGCGACCTCGGTGCGGACATGGTCGACGAACGGCGAGCGACCGGTCACGGTCGAGTGGTTGAGTGCGGTCATCCTCAGCGGACCTCTTCGGAAAGCAGTTTCTCGATCAGTTCCTTCGTCTTGTCGAGCTTCACGCCGGCGGCGCGCACGACGCCGTTGCGGTCGATCAGGACGGTGGCGGGCATGAACGCGACGCCGAACGCCTGCGCGGTGCGGCCGGGCGCGCGCGGCTTCGATGCGTCGGACTCGGGCTTCTCGGCGGGCTGGTCGTGCGCGAGCGCGAGCTGGGACTTGAGCGCGGACACGGCGTCGGCGGTCGGCTTGAGCTCCGAGTTGGCATCGGCGACGACGACGAAGCCCACGCCCTGGCTCGCGAACTCGCGGTCGAGCGCGGCGAGCTGCTCGAGCTGCGTGCGCGCGAGGGTGCCCCCTGCGCGCGTGAAGTGCACGACGAACACGGAGCCCTTCATGCGCTCGGCGGTGACCGGCGTGCCCGTCCACGACTGCGCCTTCAACTCGGGGGCGGGCTTGCCCTCGATCGCGCGCAGCGCGGCGGGGCGCTTCGCGCCACCCGCGAAGTAGGCGGGTGCGAGTCCGGATCCTGCGGCACCCGTCTCGGCGGTGGCGCCTCCGCTCTCCGCGAGCAGCATCTCGACGACCTTGCCGACATTGCTCGGGATGAGCCCCGCGGCGCGCACGATGCCCTCGCGGTCGATCACGACATAGGTCGGCCAGAACTGCAGGTTGTAGGCCTTCGTGCTCGCTCCGCCCTTGTCCTTCGCGACGGGGTAGTTGATCTTCTTGTCCTTCACGACCTGCGCCGCGCGGTCGAAGCCCGAGTTCGAGTCGTGCACGCCGACGAACACCAGACCATCGTCCTTGTGCTTCTTCATCAACTCGACATTCTCGGGAATCGCGGCCATGCACGGTCCGCACCAGGTCGCCCAGAAATCGACGACGACGACCTTCCCGCGCTGCTCGGAGAGCCGCACGGCGTCGCCGATCCACGACTCGAGTTCGAGCTCGGGCGCGGGCTTGCCCTCGAGCTGCTTCAGCGGCGCGGGCCGGTTCGCCCCGTCGAAGAACCAGTCGTCGGGGATCTTCGGCGGCGCGGCCAATGCTGCGGTCGCGACGAGTGTGGCGAGCAGGGCGCCCGCGGCGAGCGCGAGCGTGCGGACGCGGGCGGGGGCGAAGCGGTGCGACGGGTGCATCGTGCTATTTGAACCGCACAGCCGACGCCCGCAGAGGGCGCCGCCAGAAAGGCTTGCAAAAAGCGACCCGGCCGGCGCGAGGCGCCGACCGGGTCAGTCGTACGGGACAGGATTGAGCGATGCCGGCCGTCGACGAGTTCCGGGGTTTGGAATCCGTGGTTCGGAATCCGGGGTTCGGAATCCGGGGTTCGGACTCCGGGCTTCGGAACGGCGGAGCGCCGCGCGTCAGCCGACGCAGACGCCCCAGGCGTTGAGCACCAGGGCGAGGTCGGAGGCGTCGATGATGCCGTTGCCGTCGATGTCGCCGGCGCAGCCACCGCACGCGCCCCATCCGTTCAGGACGATGGCGAGGTCGGACGCGTCGACGAGACCGTTGCAATCGAGGTCGGCCGGGCAGCAGGCGGGCGAAGAGCCGCCCGCACCGGCGCGGAAGGTGACGGACTGGAAGTCATCGTTCGTCGGCATCTCGCGCTTCGAGGACACCTTCGAGTCGGTGTGGCCGACCTTGGCGGAACCCAGCTTATCGGCATGGGCGAGACCAGCGGCGGCGAACACGAGAGCGGCGATAGCGATGGGCTTGGAGCGGAACATCTCTGGGTAGTCTCCTCTGACCGTTCGTCTCGGTCTATTTCTGGAAATTAGCACGAGGTCGGGAGTCGACCAAGCGGTTTCCCCGCAATTCCGAGAATTCGGTCAGTCGATCCGGAAACGGACCTTGCCTGCGGGCCCGCCGTCGCGAGGCCCCCGCAGCGCCCTCGCGAGATCGCAAAGTTGTTCGGCGAGGGAGGTTCCGTCGAACGCGCGCTCGACGCGTCCGCGCGACGCCTGCGCCAGGCCCGCGCGGGTCGTCCGGTCGTCGAGCCGTCCAAGGGCCGCGGCGAGCGCCTCGATATCGCGCTCCGGCACGACGGCGCCGGTCTCGCCGTCGACGACGATCTCGGGAATGCCGCTGTGGGCGGTTCCGATCACGGGCAGGCCCGTTGCCATCGCCTCGATCACGACGAGCGGCAGACCCTCCATGTCGCCATCGGCGGCTGTGACGCTCGGGGTCACGAGGAGATCCGCTTCGTGCATCTCGCGCGCGACACCGGCGGGAGGAAGCCAGCCGGTGAAGGTCACGCGCGGTGCGATCCCGAGTTCGTGGGCGAGCTGCTCGAGCGCGGGGCGCAGCGGACCATCGCCGACGATGCGCAGCCGCATGTCGGTGGCGGCGCGTGCGAAGGCGCGGAGCAGGTACTCGAATCCCTTCTTCTCGACGAATCGGCCGACGGCGAGCGCGGTCGCCGGGCCGGTGCGCGCCGAGCGGTCGGTCGCGGGGAAGCGCGAGAGATCGATGCCGAGGCGATGGAGGTGGATGCGGTCCGCGGGCGCGCCGAGCGCGATGAGCCGGTCCGCGAGGTAGCGCGAGTGGGGGAGGAGCAGCGACGCGCGCGCGAAGAGTCCGCGGTAGAGGTCGCGGCCGCGGCGGAGCGGCTCGCGCGTGAGGTCGTAGCCGTAGAAGCCCACGCTGAGCGGGCCGGAGAGGAGCCCGGCGCGCAGGAGTTCGGCCGCGACCACACCTGCCGGTCCGAAGTGGCAGTGGATCAGGTCGAAGCGGCGCGGTGCGGCGATCGTGTCGGCGATGGCGAGGAACTGACCGTTGATCGCGCGCCGTCCGCCGATCGGAGTCGCGGCGCGGAGGAGCGAT
This sequence comes from Planctomycetota bacterium, assembly GCA_041163725.1. GTDB lineage: Bacteria > Planctomycetota > Phycisphaerae > Phycisphaerales > SM1A02 > QWPT01. The sequence continues at coordinate 6,483 of JBEAQW010000280.1, read as the reverse complement.
GCAGGCGACCGCGCGGCGAGGCGCGCGGCGCGCGCGGGTGCGCGCATGAGACGCGTCGCGAGCGGTGCGCCGAGATGCGCGCAGCGCGTGCGCTCCGGTAGGCGGTCGGCGGGGCGTGCGGCGGTCCATGAGCCGTCGCCTTCCTGGAGCGTGAGGATCTCGACGCGGTGACCGAGCCGCACGAGGTCGGCGCACTGCTGCTCGACGAAGGTCTCCGACGCGAGCGGGAAGCGCGTGGCGATGACGAGGATCTCGAGCGCGTCGGAGGATGGCGCGGTCATGGTGCGCGCTCCGGCGAGGGGAGTCCGCGTGCGAGCTCGCGTGGATCGACCCGGGCGATCGGGCGGTGCCCGAGGAGAAGCTGCGTCCGGCGCAGCAGGTAGCCCCCGAGCCGGATGTGGTAGTAGACGACGAGCGCGGGCGCGATGCGGAGGAGCTCGAGCGGCGTCTTGCCCTTGTTCCGAAGCTCGTTGTACGAGATGGCGGCGACAGGCGGCGCAAGCGCGATCGCCGGCGCGAGCAGGGCCTGCGCTCCGAGGAATGGAAGCGCGGCGAGCGCGGCGAGGAGCAGGATGTCGAAGAGCAGGATGGGGCCGAGGTCCTTGCGCGGGCCGAGCCGGTACTTCCACACGATCTCCGCCGCGGAGCAGCCGCCGAAGAATGCCTGGCGGAAGAGGCTCGCGCGCGTGTAGGGATGGAAGTGGCGCGCGCGTGCGGACGGTTCGGCGAGGACCTTCCAGCCGGCGGCGCGGATCGCGAGGTTGAGGCCTTCCTCGTCGCTGCGCGCGGAGATCGTGATGTCGGGAAGTCCGTCGGCGCCGCGTCGGCGCACGGGGCGTGATTCGTCGAGCGGCTGTGCGGCGAGCAGCGCGCGGCGCACGGCGAGATTTCCGATCACGATGCGCGAGACGGGGCCTCGTCGCGGCAGTCGGTGCGTGCCGCGGAAGAGGAGTTCCCAGATGTTGTCGTCGCACGCATCCTCGACGAGGCCGGAGACGGCGCCGACGGCCGGATCCGCAAAGGGGCGCAGCAGGTTCGCGAGCCAGTCGGGATCGGCCGTGCAGTCGGAGTCGATGAAGGCGACGATCGGCGCGGTGGCCGCCTCGACGCCGCGGTTCCGGCTTGGATTCGCGCCGAGATTGCGTCCGTTGCGGAGAAGCAGGGCGCGGTGGCCCGTTGCTCGCGTGGCCTCGTGCGCGAGGAGTTCCGCGACGGCATCCGCGGTGCCGTCCGGCGATCCGTCGTCGACGACGATGATCTCCGCGACGACCCCGCGCTGGGCAAGCAGCGACTCGATGCAGGCGATGGTCTTTCGCGTACGGCCGAACGCGGCGACGACGACGCTCGCCTGGGGAGCGGGGTCCGACGGGCCGGAGCTGGGGGTTGGAGGCGCCGTCATGATGACGCTTCGCGGTCGGCGTCGTCCTGCGCCCGCGCGTGATCGTCGGTGGTACGCGAGGCCTCGCGGATCGCGATCTCGCGCACGAGCAGCGTGAGCTCGCGTCGCACGCGACGGAGCTTCAGGTAGATCAGCAGGAATCCGTAGAGCACCGCGAGGACCAGCAGGTACAGCAGCAGGTCGGTGCCGCGGTTGATGCCGAGCGCGTTCGCGATCGTCGTGGTGAGGTTCGGCTTGATCGCGAACACCATCCCCGCGAAGAGGACGAGCAGCCAGAGCGCGCCTGCGATGCGACCGACCGCGCCGCGCAGCATCAGCGCGACGATCGTCAGCGCGATCGCGCCGAGCGACGACAGGAGGATGATCTGGAACGCCGTCATCCGAGGACTCGGCCGACAAGATAGTGGAACATGATGCGGAAGCCCGCTGTCCAGCTCTGTCCCTTGGCCTTCGAGTACTCGGTGTATCGGATCGTGACGGGAACCTGCTCGACCCGCAGGCCGCTCTGCGCGATCAGGTCCACGATCTCGCTCGCGTGCGCCATGCGGTCGGCGGTGATCTCGATGCGCTCCGCGGCTGCGCGCGAGAGGACGCGCAGTCCGTTGTGCACATCGTGGAGCTCGATGCCGCTGACCATGCGGTGGAAGGCGACGGCGCAGCGCAGGAGGAGCCGACGGCCGGCGGGAATATCGGAGGTATCCCCGCCGAAACGGTTGCCGAGCGCGATGTCGCACGAGCCCGAGGCCACGGCCTCGACCATGCGCACGAGGTCCTCGATGCGGTGCTGGCCGTCCGCGTCGAAGTGCGCGATCCACTTCGCGCCGTGACGAAGGGCGTAGGCGGTGCCTGTCTGAAGGGCGGCACCCTGGCCCCGGTTCACGAGATGGCGGAGCGCGTGCGGCGTGGCGCGGCGGATGGCCTCCATCGAGCCGTCGGAACTGCCGTCGTCGACGCAGACCACATTCGGGAAGACCGTGCGCAGTTCGCGGACGACTCTGCCGATCATGGTTGCTTCGTTGTAGACCGGAATCACGATCCAGGTTCCGAGAGCCACGCGTCGATCCACTGCATGATCGAGGCCGTGCGCCGAATCTGGGCGTGTTGACTCGGGAACCATTGATCCGACAGTACCATCTATTTCTGGAAATGCGACAGGTTCATGACGACTCGGCCGAAGCAGCGGCGCAAACGCAGACTCTCCGGGTCGCGAGTGCGCAGGTTCTCGGCATCGCGCTGCTTGCGGCGGCGTGCGTCGTCGTCGTGTGGTGGGGCGCGCTCGACGCGGCGTTCGTGTTCGACGATGTCGTGCGCATCGTGCAGCGCGAGGAGCGGTTCGCGGCGCGCGGTGCGTGGTACGCCGTGTTCGACGGGTCGCAGCGACCGCTGGTCGACCTCACGCTCGCGTGGAACTACGCGGCGGGAGGCCTCGATCCGCGCGGCTACCACGCGTTCAACATCGCGGTGCACGCGGCGGCGGCGGGCGTACTCGCGATGCTCGTTTCGGTGCTCCTGCACACGCTGCGCATGCGTGCTGCGATCCGCATCCCGCCGGCGTGGGATCCCGCGGTCGCGCTCTCGATCGCGCTGCTCTGGGCGCTGCATCCGCTGCAGACCTCGGCGGCGACCTATGTCATCCAGCGCGCCGAGTCGATGGCGGCGCTCTGCACGCTCTCCGCCGCACTCCTGCTCGTACTCGGCGTCGAGCGCCGCTCCGTGGCGCTTCGGCTGGCCGCGGGCTGCGCGGTGGTCGGTGCGATGTGCTCGAAGCCGACGGCGGTCGCGGCGCCATTCGTGCTGCTGGCGCTCGACATGTGGCTCTGGTCGGGTGGCGCGCGGCGTGCATTCGGTCAGCGACCGGTCTTCCACACCCTCGCCTTCGCCTCGGTCGGTCTGCTCGCGGTGCTCGGCGTGACGGCCGGACTCGTCGGCGGAAGCGGGCGGATGGCCGGGTACGGTGCCGATGTGCCGGGAATGGACTCGATCTCCTACCTCGGGCACTCGGTGCGCGCCCTCGGGTTCTACTGCTGCACGCTCTGCGACACCGGGATGCTTGCGATCGATCGGGGAACCGAGGCGATCTCGAGCGGGTGGTTCCTGCTTGCGGGCCTCGCCGCCATCGCGGGCCTCGTCGCCGCGACCGTTCTCGGGTGGCGGAGGTGGTGGGGGTTCCTTCCCGTCGTCTTCGCGATGCTGCTCGCTCCGACGACGAGCATCGTGCCGATCGCCGATGTCGCGGTCGACCACAGGATGTACCTGCCTTCCGCGGTGCTCGCGATCGCGGCCGTCGCGCTCGGTGCGCGCATCGCGGCGCGGACCGCGAACGGGAGGGCGTTCGTCGCCGCCGCGCTCGCGCTGCTCATCGTGCTCGAGGTGCGCGCGACCATCGCCCGCAACAGGGTGTACGCCGATCCGATCGCGCTGTGGAGCGAGGTCGTCGCGCAGAGTCCCGGTCACGCGCGCGGCTACATCAACCGCGCGGGGCTGCTCATCGAGGCCGGGCGTCTCGAGGAGGCCGAGCGTGATCTCGACGAAGCCGCGCGGCTGCAGCCCGGGCATCCGACGCTGGCCGCGAACCGCGCGATCCTCGCGATCCACCGCGGCGAGCCCGAGCAGGCGATCGAGCTGTTCGCCACGCTCGGAAGGGACCGCCGATGGGAGCCGGCGCTGCTCGGTGCGCGCGCGGATGCGCTGCGCGCGGTGGGGCGGCTCGACGAGGCGCTGCGGGACTACGAGGTCGCGTCCGAGCGCGCGCCGGGCGACGCGCGCTTCCGCATGCTCGTGGGACTCGTGCTCTCGCAACTCGAACGGAACGACGAGGCGATCGACGCGTTCGCGGCGGCCCACGCGCTTGCGCGCGAGCCCGAGCTGCGCGCGTCCGCCGCGTTCAATCTTGGGAACGCGCACTACAGGCTCGGACGCACCGACGAGGCCGTCGCGTGGTACGACCGCGCGCTCGCGGACAATCCGGACCACGAGGGCGCGCGGCGCTGGCGCGAGGAGGCGATGAAGCATGGCTGACGCGGCGACGCGCGATGTCACGCTCGTCATTCCCGCGCGCGATGCGGCGCGGACGGTGGCGGAGTGCCTCGACGCCGCGATCGCGGTGCGCGACCGCGCGGACTCGAGGCTCGCGTGCGTGTTGCTCGTCGACGACGGCTCGCGCGATGCGACGCGCGCGATCGCCGCGGAGCGTGGCATCGAGATCCTCGCGAGCGGTGGGCGCGGTGCGGGCGCGGCGCGCAACGCGGGCTGGCGCGCGGCGACGACGCCCTTCGTCTGGTTCGTCGATTCGGACTGCGTGGCATCGCCCGACGCGCTCGAGCGCCTGCTCCCGCACCTGGAGGAGAGCGCGGTCGGCGGCGTCAGCGGCACCTACGGCATCGCGCCCGATGCGACGCTCCTCGAGCGACTGATCCACGAGGAGATCATGGTGCGTCACGCGCGGATGGGGCTCGAGGTCGACTTCGCGGCGACCTTCAATGTGCTCTACCGGCGCGCGGTGCTCGAGGAACTCGCCGGATTCGACGAGCGCTACCTGAAGGGTCAGGATGCGGAGTTCGCGTTCCGCGTGATCGAGTCGGGAAGGCGGCTCCGCTTCGAGCGCGGCTCGGTGGTGCGGCACTTCCACGCCGACCGGCTGTCGCGCTACCTGCGTGTGCAGAGGCAGCAGGGGTACTGGCGCGTCGCGCTGCATCTCGAGCACCGGGGCCATGCGCGCGGCGACAGCTACAGCGGCGTGCTCGATCACCTGCAGCCGTTCGTGGCCGCCGCCCTCATGTTCGCGGCGCTGTGCGCGCTCGTCAGCCTGGTTCCCGTGATTCCGGGTGCGGTGCACCTCGCGGCGTTCGACGCGGTGGTCGTGCTCGTCGTCCTGCTCGTCGCGATGCAGCTTCCGATGACGCTCGCGATGGCCCGGCGGGCGGGTCCCGCGATGCTCGCCTTCGCGCCGCTCGGCGCGGTGCGCGCGGTGTGGCGTGCGTGCGGGCTCGTGCATGGCGTGATCGACCGCGCGCTCGGTCGCGGCGCGATCGCCGCGCGCCGGCTTGCGCGGAGGGGAAGTTCCGCGTGAGCCTGCTTCCGATCACCGTGTTCCTGCTGCTCCTGCTGCCGGGGCTCGCGCTCGCGCGCCGGCTCGCGCCCGACGAACTGCGCGGCGGTCTCCTGCCGGGAATCGCGGCGTCGTGGATGACGCTCCTCGTCGTCCTCGCGCCGCTCGTGATCGTCGGATACCTGTTCGGCGCGCCGCTGTGGGCGTTGAATGCGCTGCTCGTCGCGGCGATCGCATGGGGCGCGCTCGACGCGCTCCGTCGTCGCGCGTGGAAGGGGGCGGGAGCGCTGCTCGCCGGCGCGGGCGCGTTCGCGCTGCTCGTGCTCGCGATCGATCTCTACCTGTCGTACCGCCACGGAGCGATCCTCGACAACGATTCGCGCGTCCACATCGCGCGCATCCGGTTCCTCATGGAGCACGGGCTGACGAACTCCGATCCGTTCATCCGCACGCCGCACGAGTACCCGTATCCGATCTACCACACCAATCTGTGGCACGCGCTGGTCGCGAGCGTGAGCTCGCTGACGGGCCTCGATCCGGTGGAGACCTGGTTCAACGCGCTCGTCGTGTCGAAGCTCTTCATCGCGACCGGCGCGGCGTACCTCGCGTGGTCGGTGTTCGGCGGGCAGTGGGCTGCGGCGGTCGCGATCGTGATGATCGTGGTGAACCGCGGTCCGTACACCTTCTCGGTGTATCCGAACCAGCTCGCGCCGTGGGCGATGCTGCCGGTCGCGGTGGGCGTGCTGTCGCGCGCGCTCGCGTCGCAGTACGGCGAGCGACCGTGGTCGTGGACGCGCACGGCGTGCATGGTGGGCGGCACGGCTCTCGTCTTGTCGGCGTTCCATCCGATGTACGGCGGGTTCCTCGCGGTGCTCGCGACGCCGGTGGCGTGCGTCGTGTGCGTCGAGCGGTTGCTGCGGAGGCGTCCTGCCTACACGGCGCTCATCGCCACCGCGGCGGTCGGCGCGTGCGCGCTCGCGTTTCCCCTCGCTTCGCGCGGACTCACCGCGCGCGGAGTCGATCGGAATGTGGTCCT
>JBEAQW010000279.1:0-3323 GCA_041163725.1 Planctomycetota bacterium | reverse complement strand
CGGCACGACGACGCGCCTTCGAGACATCGGAGAGAAGCGCGCGCGCCTCGTCCTTCGACATCGCAGCGAGGGCCTCGTCGGTGAAGGGGTCGGGTACGCGAAGGTTCGCCTGCGCGACGGCCGCGGGGCCACCTCCCGCACCGGCGCCCGACGAAGCGGTCGCAGGCGCACTGCCCGACTCGCCCGCGGGCTGCGTGTCACGGCGTCCGATGCCACGCGCGGGAAGCGGGGCGGAAGTCCCGGCGTCGGGCGTGCCGCCGTTCGCCTCGCCACGCGCGATGGTGGATGGACGGGTCGTACCCTCGCCTCGTGGTGCAGTGGCCGCGGAGGAGTTTGCATCTGCCTCGCCGCGGCTCGTCTCCGAACCGCCGCTCGATGCCGACGCGGTATCTTCGGCGCGCGCGATGCCCGATCCGGTCTCGGCTGCAGCGGGCTGTCCGCGTCCGTCGTCGCCGTCGGCCGCGGTTCCGTACTTCTTCTGCGCGAGCGTCTGCTTCGACCAGTCGAAGCCTTCCTTCGGCGACGCGAGATAGGTCGGACGCGCGATCAGCGAGTCCATGTCGAACTTGAAGATGCCGCGGCCGTCGGGCTGGTTCCAGCGCCACTGCGTCTTGTCGAAGACGCCCGATGCATCGAGCATCTGCGCCATCTCGTTCACGATCTGGGCGGCGGAACGGTCGTCGACCGCCTTCGCGACGCCGCGCAGCGCGATGCCCTGCGTCGGCGAGACCTGGATGTCCTCGATCTCGATGCCGTCGGGGGTGCAGCAGGCGAGATCGCCGAGGATCTTGGTGACCGGTACGGTGCGCTTCGAGAGTTCCTCGTACAGGCTGATGCGATGCTCGACCTGTCGCTGCGCGAGTTCGAAGCGCGACGGCTTCTCCGGCATCTTCATCTCGAGCACCTGCACGCGTGCGAGCGCCGCGAGGTACGGGGCGAGCGCAACCACGAGGAACGCCGCGACGGCGACGCGCAGTGCGCGGGCCGGCTGCGAATAGCGCTCGACGAAACGCTCGATACCAGATGGAGCCTCGCGCTCCTCGAAGCGGCGAAGCTGGGAGAGCTCCTGCAGCGGTCCGCAGGCCACGGTTGCGGCCGCAAGCGGGATGACCCACTCACGCCACCAGTCGTCGGCCCGGTCGGGTGCGTCGATCCGTCCGCGGAGTCCCGCGATCGAATCATCGTGCAGCATGGTGATGCGCGAGCCCGACCGTACCGCGGCGGACTCGAGTTCGGTGGCGAAGTCCGAGACGCGTGCAGGCTCGATGCCTGCGTTGAGCGCCGTCTCGACGAGCGCTCGGCGGAGACCGTCGCGCCAATCGGACTCATCGGAGCCTTCGGCGATGGACGACTCGCGCGTCGCGCGAAGGACCATGCCCGAGGTGCCACGGAGCGCGATCGAGATCGAACCGTCCCGCTGATCGGCTGCGATCGCGGGCTTGCCCGAAGCCGCGAGCACGAGCATCGCTGCGGGCTCGGGTATGTAGCGGGCGATCGACTCGAGCTTCGCGCCGAGTCCAACGCCGATCTGCGACTCGGGCCAGGCCAGGATCAGCCCCTGGCGCTCGCCATCGACTTCGCCGTCGAGCACCGCGAGACCGATCCGGACGATCGGTACGGACCCGAGGAACATCCCCTCGGCCTGCAGCCTGAGGGCGGAAAGCATCTGTATCGGTGCCGCGGCCGGCATCTGCACCGACCGGACGATGGTCGCCGAGGCGGGCAGCACGATCCGAAGGTCGCCGCAGCGCTCGGACTCGAGCCAGGCCGCCAGACCCGACTCATCGTTCGCGGAGAACTCGCGCGTCGCGCGGACCCGCGGCTGAGCCGACCGCTCGACGAGCAGCACGCGCCAGGCTTCGGCGCCTCGCTCGGCGATGGCTACCAGCATGGGGTCGATCGTGGGAGTTGGCGGGGGCTTCTTCACTGTTCTCTGTACTCCAGGATCCGCGCAGGAAGCGTGGAACGATCGACGACGGCCGTGATTTCAACCTCGAGCCCGGTCGAGGCAGATCGTCCACGGCTTGTGACCGTGAAGACGTAGCTCTGCGTATCGACATATGGCGCGATGGCTGCGAGCGACTGTGGGGATATTCGGCTCGATCCGAGCAGGTCTGAAATGGCGAGTAGCCCGGACGAGGTTGCATTTCGCAGGGAGAGGATCGCCTCGGCACTAATCGGATCATCGGGCAGGAGCGCACGAAGAACCGATGGGGGGGCCGTGTTCAGGTTCACCTTGCCCACGATCGGCTGGGAACCGTCGTCCATGGTGCCTTCCTGGAAGATCCGCCGCAGTTGCTGCTGGTCGAGGGCCTGGATCCGGGTGTTCGTGGATCGGTTATTCGCACCCGAGGAACTTCGGCCACTCTGACGGCCCTGCTGTTGTAGCTGCTGGTTATTGGCCGCACCCATCTGCGTCGAGGTCCGACCGTTCGCGTTTGCACCGCCAGAGGCAAGCGTCGAGAGATCCTGCGTCAGCAGCATCGAGAGCGACGAACTCCGGTTCTTGCCGAACGCGCTCAGCGCACCCGCCTGCTCGGGGGTGACCCCGAACCGGGCCTGCATCTCCTCGGGTGTTGCATTGCGCAGATTCAGCCGCGCCTCTCCCGAGGCACCGATCAGGCTGCCCGCGCTCCGCGCCGTGAGCGCGCTCGACCAGCCTGCGTCGAGGAATCCATCGGCGTCATCGGGGGGCTCGCTCAGCGCGCCATCGTTCTCGTTCGGATCGAGGCGGCCGTTGAGGTTCTGATCCTCGCCGCGGACATACTTCGGGAAGGCGCCGGCGACGAGCTCGATCTCCGCGATCGAGCGGAACGCGCCGTTGCGCGGCTCGTATCCGAGCGAGCGGTTGGAGTAGAAGTCGTACTCCGCACCCATCATGCCGGGGTTGTCGTCGGTGTCGCGCCAGTCCACGATGGCATCGGCGACATCCATCGTCATGCCCTCGAGCTCGAGCAGCGCGAGCCGGTCGACATTGTTGATGTTCAACTTCGCGTGCTCGTCCTGCGGGCCCTTGATCTCCACGCCATCCTCGACATGGCGGATCTCCCAGTCACCCGACTCGAGCTGGCCATCGGCGACGAGTTCCAGATCCTTGTAGAGCTGGCGCGAGTCCTCGGTATTCGGTTCCTCCGTGTGGTACTCGAGGACCGCGATGGTCTCCTCGATACCCGCGCGGGCGGCCCAGCGGGCCTCGATCTTCGCGACCGACTCGCGACCCATCGCCACCTGGCGGAACGCCAGCACCTGCGCGGCACCAACGATCACGGCTGCGATCGCGACCGACCAGATCACGATCACGACGACCGAACCGCGTCGTGGGG
>JBEAQW010000278.1:0-5346 GCA_041163725.1 Planctomycetota bacterium | reverse complement strand
CGCAGGCCTCGCATGGAGCACCCACGCGGCCTCGCCGGTGCCCCAGCCTCGGAGGGTCTGGCCGCGGACAGGCTTCGCGCAGCGCACGCTGCTGGACCTCCCGCGGGTGCGCACCACGGTGGTGCGCACATCGAGCGAGAGTCCCGCGCCCCCGCACTCGACCTGCGGGTCGGCGCAAGTCCCCGAAGCGTCCGCGACGAAACATACGAACACGACGACCGGATCCCGCGACCCCCATGTCTTCATGGGCACGCGGGACGCGCACAGGATCGAGCCGACGGCACCAGTCGATTGGCCCGTGGTGTAAAGGTAGCACAAGTGGTTTTGGTCCATTTAGTCTTGGTTCGAATCCAAGCGGGCCAGTTCCGATCCTGCCGCGATCCGTCGACACGAAGTCCGTTCCGCCGCGGCGCACGAGCGCCGAAATGACGAACTCCTCCTACAACGCAGAGCAGTCCGGTCGCGGACTCGTCGCCGTGATCCTCGCCGCTGGCAAGGGCACGCGGATGCAATCCGATCTTCCGAAGGTCATGCATCCGGCGATGGGACGGCCGATGGTGCGCTGGGTGGTCGATGCCGCGCGCGCCGCGGGAGCGACCAAGACGGTGCTTGTGATCGGCCACGGCGCCGACCTCCTGCGCGCCGAGTTCGCCGGTGAGCGCGACATCGAGTTCGCGCTGCAGGAGCAGCAGCTCGGCACGGGGCACGCGGTGATGATGGCGAAGGAGAACCTCGTGGAAGGCGCCGCATCGAACGATGCGTTCGTCCTCTGCGGCGACGGACCGCTCATCCGCCCCGAGACGCTCGCGACGCTGCTCTCGCTGCACCGCTCGCAGGGCGCGTCCGCCACGCTCGCGACGAGCGTGATCGACGATCCGAAGGGCTACGGCCGCATCGTCCGCGACGAGGCGGGCCGGCTCGCGCGCATCGTCGAGCAGAAGGACGCGTCCGAGGCCGAACGCGCGATCCGCGAGATCAACCCGAGCTACTACTGCTTCCGCACCGACGACCTCTTCGACGCACTCTCGCGCGTCGGGAACAGGAACGCGAGCGGCGAGTACTACATCACCGATGTGTTCGAGATCCTCCGCAACGACGGGCGCACCGTCGCCGCGGTCGACGCCGTCCCGCCCGAGGATGTGCTGTCGGTGAACGACCCCGCCCAGCTCGCCGAGGTCGACGGAATCCTGCGCAGGCGCCACGCCGAGGGAGCGATCCGATGAGCTCGAACGACCGCAACCATCTCAAGATCTTCGCCGGCACGAGCGCACGCGAGCTGACGCAGGGAATCTGCACGCACCTCGACCTCCCGCTCGGACTCGGCACGGTGACGCGCTTCCCCGACGGTGAGACGATCGTCAAGGTCGAGGAGGATGTCCGCGGCCGCGATGTCTATGTCGTGCTCTCGACCTGCGAGCCCGTCAACGACAACCTGATGGAGCTGCTCGTCTTCATCGACTGCCTGCGACGCGCGAGCGCCAAGCGCATCACGGCGGTGATCCCCTACTTCGGATACGCGCGGCAGGACCGCAAGGACGAGGGCCGCGTGCCGATCACCGCGAAGCTCGTCTCGAACCTCATCGTCGCCGCCGGCATCGACCGCGTGCTCTGCATGGACCTCCATGCCGCGCAGATCCAGGGGTTCTTCGACATTCCCGTCGACCATGTCAGCGCCTCGCCCGTCCTCGCCGACCACTTCGTCAAGCTGCGCCCCCAGCTCGGCGAGATCGTGGTCGTGTCGCCCGATGTCGGCAATGTGAAGGTCGCGAACATGTTCGCGAACACGCTCGAGTGCGACCTCGCGATCATCGACAAGCGCCGTCAGTCCGGCTCGAAGGTGCAGGTGAAGAACCTGATCGGCGATGTCGCAGGGCGCACCGTGCTCATGTTCGACGACATGATCTCGACCGCGGGCACCGTGTGCGAGGCGGCGAAGCTCGTCGTCGAGCGCGGCGCGACCGATGTGATCGCGGCCTGCACCCACCCGGTCCTCGTCGGGCTCGCCATGCAGCGGCTCCTCGAGAGCCCGATCTCGAAGGTCGTCGTCACCGACACGATCCCCTGCGGCGCACGCACGCGCGCACTCGACTCGAAGCTCGAGGTCCTCACGGTCGCCCCGCTGCTCGGCGAGGCGATCCACCGCATCCATCACGACCAGTCCATTTCCGCGCTCTTCCGCCAGTCGGGGGGCGCCAAGCGCTGAACGGCCTCGTGGCCGCCCGCGCATTTTCTAGAGTTCAGGTTTCAAGCACTTCTCAGTTTCTGGAGTACATGCAATGGCAAAGGAAGTCCCCACCATCCAGGCGGCGCCCCGTGACCGGCTCGGCAGCCGCTACTCGAAGCGCCTGCGCGCCGCAGGCCGCCTCCCCGCCGTGATCTACGGCGCGGGCAGCGAGCCGCTCTCGATCCATGTCGACGAGAAGGTCACGATCGGCGCCCTCAAGAAGGGCCTCCATGTGATCAACCTCGACATCGAGGGCAAGGGCACCGAGACCTGCCTCGTGAAGGACCTGCAGTTCGGCTATCTCGGCGACAACGTGATCCACATGGACCTCGCGCGCGTCGATCTCGAGCAGGTCGTGGAGGTCTCGGTCAGCCTCGAGTTCGTCGGCAGCCCCGAGGCCGCCAAGAAGTCGGGCACGATCGTCATGCACGAGATCTCCGACATCAAGATCCACTGCAAGGTGCGCGACATCCCCGAGCATGTCCGCGTCGATCTCGAGGGCTACACGGGCGAGACCCTCACCTGCGGCGACCTCAAGCTCCCCGCGGGCGTCTCGCTCTCGGGCGATCCCCACGCGGTCGTCGTCCGCATCCAGGTCGCCAAGGAAACCGCAGCCGAGACCCCGGCCGCCGGCGAGAAGAAGGCCTGATCGGATCCAGCGGAACCAGGCACGCACTGTTGGAGATCCTCATGAAGCTCGTCGTCGGACTCGGCAACCCAGGCATCGAATACCAGCGGACCCGCCACAATGTGGGTTTCGACTGCATCGATCGCCTTGCGCGCCGGATCTGCGACGCGTCGCAGTCGCCGAAGGCCCGTTTCCAGGCGCTTTCGGTCGAGGGCGAGTCGGCGGGCGAGAAGGTCCTCCTTCTCAAGCCGATGACCTACATGAACCTCTCCGGCACCTGCGTCGCCGAGGCGTTGCGCTTCTACAAGCTCGACGCAACCCGCGACCTCCTCGTGCTGGTCGACGACATCGCCCTCCCGTGCGGCGCCATCCGGCTCCGCAGCGAGGGCAGTGCGGGCGGCCACAACGGGCTCGCCGACATCGAGGTCAAGCTCGGAACGCACCGGTACGCCCGCTGCCGCATCGGCATCGACGCCCCGGGACGGATTCCGCAGCGCGACTATGTGCTCGGCCGTTTCCGCGACGACCAGCAGCCGTCCGTCGACGAGGCCATCGGCCTCGCGTGCGAGGCGGCCGAATGCTGGATCGCCCGCGGCATCACCGAGGCGATGAACCGCTTCAACCGGCGTGCGGGCGATGGCCCCGCGACGAAGGCGAGCGCACCGAAGCAAACCGACGCTCCCGGCCCCGCGCCGGGGCACGACAACTGACACGACAACTCATTCGAGAACGAACACCTCTACGAACGACGCGCACACCGCGCGCAAACAGATTGGACCAAGACATGGCAGAAACGCGCATCTACGACTACGAAGGCATGTTCCTCTTCCCGCAGACGGTCGCGGCCGACCTCCAGGGCGCCGCCGACCACATCAGCGAGATCCTCGCGAAGGGTGATGCCGAGCTCATCAGCCTCTGCAAGTGGGACGAGCGCCGCCTCGCCTACGACATCAAGGGCAACAAGCGCGGCGTGTACTTCCTCACCTACTTCAAGTGCGACGGCTCGAAGCTCGCCGCGATCGAGCGCGATGCCCGTCTCAGCGAGAAGCTCCTCCGCTCGATGATCATCCGCGCGGACCACCTCACCGCCGAGCAGATGGCCGCGATGGAAGGTCGTCAGCAGCTCGCCGACGAGATCGCGCTCCGCAAGATGCAGCCCGCGGCCGCCGAAGCGTCGACCGAAGTCTCGGACTCGACGGAGCCGGCCGAAGCGACCGACGGCGAGTGATCGCCCGACGCGTATCGCAGGACACCCGCGAGGCCTCGGCCTCGCGGAACAGGATTCAAGCCGCCCGCGCCCAGCGCGGGCGGCTTTCTTGTACCCCTCTCTTCTACCTCTCTTGTTCGCCTCTGTCGGCTTCCCCGTATCCACCGGAGTTCGGAATCGGTGCAAGCGGGCAAACCCATCCCGGGGCGTACGGAGTCCCGCTCACCCCGATCAGGCGATCACGGCAGCGCATGCCCCGCCGATGCGGCTCCTTCTCTGCTCCCTGCAAGCGAAACTCGTCGCGCAGAGGATCGGCCTGCGGGTCGGCAGGCGCGGGCGCGACGAAAACGAGAGCGGCGGGTCCGTGGTCGTTGCCACAGCCCGCCGCGCGTCAGGGGTACACGCGAATCGCGTGCACTCAGAACGGAATCTCTTCTTCCTGGATGCCGGAGTGGCCGCCTCGGCCGCCGCTCGAGCGCGACGGCGCATAGCCGGCGTCATCGCCGCCACCACCGCCGCCGCCACCGCCACCACGGCCCTCGACGAACTGGAAGTCCTCGATCATGACGCGCATCTTCGAGCGCTTCTGACCATCCTTGTCCTCCCAGGAGTCGAGCTTGAGGCGGCCCTCGATGAAGATGGGCTTGCCCTTCGAGAAGTACTTCGCGATCACCTCGGCGCGGGGGCCCCAGCACTCGCAGTCGACATAGGTGACCTCCTCGCGATCCTGCCCGTCCTTCGTACGGAACTTGCGATTGATGGCGAGACCGATCTCCGCGACCGCCTGACCTCCGGAAGTGCTCTTGAGCTGCACATCGCGCGTGAGGTTGCCCATGAGAAGGACCTTGTTGTAGCTCGGCATGGTTCGTTCCTTTCTATGCCTCTTCTATGCCTCTTCTATGACGCCCGAGGAGGCCCGAGGAGGCCACTCGCTGCGACCGTCTTTGTACTGCCTGGCCGCGAGGCGCGCGCCGGACGCACCGTCCTCGGGGACGGACCGCACGGCACTCTCTCTTTCCACCACTGAACTCGAGACAAACTCGACTTCGCAGCGTGCACCATAGCACGCGCGATGTTCGGATTCTATCAGGGTATCGCAGGCCTCAAGCATCGTGCGGCGGTTTTCCGGCGATATTCTCAGCACCCATGCAAAGTGCTGTGCCACATTGACTTGCGGACAGCATCCTCCCAGCCCTTCCCTTTTCGGCGGATTTCGACCATACTGCGCGGCTCGCCACTCGTTGGGCGTCCTCGGCCGCGTCGGCCGCCGGCGTCCTAACTCACGGG
>JBEAQW010000277.1:0-12476 GCA_041163725.1 Planctomycetota bacterium | reverse complement strand
GGACCTCGAGGATCCGCGACCTCCCGCTGACGGCGGGAGTGCCTGTCTACATCGGGCTCGGCGGCAACGGCCCCGCGGCTCCGGGACCGTTCGCGTTCGAGATCTCGGTCGAAGGAGGCGTTCCCTGTCAGGGCGACCTGAACTTCGATGGACAGGTCAACGCGGCCGATCTCTCGATGGTGCTGGGCGCGTGGGGTGGCGCAGGCGGCGACCTGAACGGCGACGGCACGACCAATGCGTCCGACATCTCGATCCTGCTCGGCGCATGGGGCGATTGTCCCTGACGGACCGCGCAGCTCGGCGGTCGAGCGTCCGCGACCGATAGGCCGATAGGGGCCGCATGGTTTTCCAGCAATCGGTCCCGATCGCGGCCGACCTCGGGCCGTTCGCGGTGGATACTCGTCCACGCGCGGCCTCGCGCCGAGGATCCACCAGTGCCTGAGCGTCCAGACGGACCATCGACCGTGCCGCCCCAGGCGGAGCCCCCCGTGCGAGCTCCGCTCGGCGCATCCCTGCGCCGGATGTGGGCGCTGCTCACGGCATCCGAGCGTCGGAGCGCCACGACGCTCCTCGGCTTCATGGTCGTCGGCGTGGTGCTCGATGCCCTCGGCGTCGGACTCGTGCTGCCGGTGATCGCGCTCCTCACGCGCGACGAGCAGGGGGCGTGGTTCGCCCGCGTCCGCGAATGGGCCGCGCCCATGGGCGAGCTCGACCGCGAGGGCGCGATCGTGCTCGCGATGGTCGCGCTCGTCACGGTGTTCACGGTGAAGGGCGCGTACCGCTGGTGGCTCGCATCGCGGCTGAGCCGATTCGCCTACGAGGTGCAGCTCGAGCTCTCGCGGCGTCTCTTCGAGGTCTTCCTGCGGCGGCCATGGTCCTTCCATCTGCAGCGCAACTCGGCGACGCTCGTGCAGACCGTGGCGCACGAGGTCGATCAGTTCGCGTTCGGCGTCGTGCTTCCGGCGCTCGGCCTCGTCGCCGAGTCGATGGTGCTCCTCGCGCTCGCCGTGCTGATCGTGGCGTTCGAGCCGGTCGGCGGACTGGTCGCGCTCGTCGTGCTTGCGACATCGGCCGCGGTCTTCCACCGGCTCACGACCGCGCGGGCGACCGCGCTCGGCACCGAGCGCCGGTTGCGCGACCGTGCGCGGTTCAGGCAGGTGCAGCAGGGCCTGGGCGCCGTGAAGGAGCTCAAGGTGCTCGGGCGGGAGTCGACCTTCGTGGAGCGCTTCGAGCGCGCGACGCGGGCGAGCGGCGAGGTGGGTCGCCGGGTGCTGACCGTGCGCGAGCTTCCCCGCATCACCGTCGAGATCGTGGCGGTCGCGGGGCTCTCGGCGCTCGTGATCGCGATGGTGCTCACGGGGCGGCCGATCGCGTCGATCGTGCCGGTGATCGGCCTGTTCGTCGTCGCGATCCTGCGCATCGTGCCGTCGGTCGCGCGCATCCTCGGCTCGGTCCAGTCGATCGGGCTCGGTGCCGCGTCGATCGACGCGCTGCGCAGCGAGTTCGCCGATGCGGGCGAACCCACCGACTCGGAGCCGCCGCCGACACGCGGCTCCGCTCCCGCGCTCGCGCTCGCCGATGTGCGCTTCGCGTATCCGAACGCGGCGCCCGTCCTCGACGGCATCACGCTCGCGATCGCTCACGGCGAGATGGTCGGCATCCTCGGGCCGAGCGGCTCCGGCAAGAGCACGCTCGTCGATCTGCTCCTCGGGCTGCATGCGCCCGATGCCGGCGCGCTGCTCGTCGACGGAGCCGACGCGCGTCCACGCCTGCGCTGGTGGCAGTCCTCGATCGGGTATGTCCCGCAGACGATCTTCCTCACCGACGACAGCGTGCGCCGCAACATCGCCTTCGGCGTGCGCGATGCCGACATCGACCCGGCGCGACTCGACCGGGCCATCCACGCCGCGCAGCTCGCCGAGTTCATCGCATCGCTCCCGCAGGGCATCGAGACCATCGTCGGTGAGCGCGGCGTGCGCATCTCGGGCGGTCAGCGGCAGCGCATCGGGATCGCCCGCGCGCTCTACCACGACCCGCGCGTGCTCGTGCTCGACGAGGCGACGAGTGCGCTCGACGAGGCCACCGAGAGCGGCGTGATGGAGGCGATCCACGCGCTCCAGGGCACGCGGACGATCATCATCGTGGCGCATCGCCTCGGAACCCTCGCGCGCTGCGACCGGCTCTTCCGCATCGAGCGCGGAAGGATCGAGGAACTCGAACGCTCGCAGCTGCGGGCATGAATTGGCGCGGGCAGCCGGCCGACGGGCTGCGGTTGGAGACGAACCGATGAGCGTTCTCAAGCGGATCAGATCCCTACTCTCGACCCCGCAGTCGCGCGCGCCGCGACCTGTGGCGAGGATCGACGCGCTGCCACCGCGGCCGGGCCGGTGGACACCGGCGAGCCAGCATCCGTCGTCGGTGCTCTTCATCACGCTCGACTCGTGCCGCTACGACACCTTCGAGTCGGTCGCGCCACCGCACATCGGCTCGGTCGGTCCGCTCCACCGCGCGCAGGCGCCGTGCTACTTCACCTTCGGATCGCACTGCGCGATGTTCGCGGGGTTCACGCCCGGCGTCGCGGGCCTGGCGCAGCCCTTCTTGAATCCGAAGTTCGGCAAGATCTTCCGGCTCGCAGGCGGACCGGCGAAGTCCGACGGAACCGATGCGTTCCGCGTCGACGGCGAGAACATCATCCACGGCTTCGGCCGCGCGGGGTACCTGACCGCCGGAACCGGCGCCGCCGGCTGGTTCGACGACTCGCGCGAGTCGGTGCAGCATCTCGTGCGCCACTTCATGCACTACCGCTACGCGGGCAACTGCTGGTCGCTCGGACTGCAGCTCGACTGGCTCGCGGGCATCGTCGGTGGCGCGACCGATCCCGTGTTCGCATTCATCAATGTCGGCGAGACGCATGTTCCCTACTGGCACGAAGGCGCAGCGTGGGAACGCGACCGCAATCCGTGCCGACCGTTCGCCGACGACAACGATGCCGATGAATGCCGCCGCCGGCAGCATGCGTGCCTGCAATGGGTCGACGGCCGACTCGCGCCCGTGCTGGCGGCATTCAGCCGCTCGACCGTCGTCGTCTGCGGCGACCACGGCGATGCGTGGGGTGAGGACGGCGTCTGGGAGCACGGCGTGAGTCACCCGAAGGTGCTCGAGGTTCCGCTCGTCTTCCGGGTCCACGCGCCCTGAGTGCGCGCGCCAATCCTCGCGCCACGGCGCTCACGATGCGCTGGCGAGCGACGGCACCTCGCGCCCCGCGAGCTTGCTCAGCTCGGTGACGACCGGATCGACCGACTTCTTTCCGCGGAAGGTCAGCGTCTCGTTGCCCGCGAAGAGATCGAGCAGGCCGCTCGCCCACGCGGCCTTCGCATCCTTCCGGCGGATCGTCTGCGCCCACGCCTTGATCGACCTCGCGAAATCCTCGGAGGTCCGCTTCGCCTTGGTCCGCTCGTTCGACGCGAGGTAGCGCTCGACGGCCGCGCGCGTGCGGAGCGCGAACTCCTCCTCGCCGCCGATCGCGCGCCAGCATGACGCGAGCAGCTTGTCGTTCGCGCACTGCTGCCGCTCGAGACCCTCGAGCAGTGCCTTCGCCTCGCGCGCCGACTTCGGCGCGGGAAGCTGCTCGATGCGCGCGTGCGCGAGGTCGCGCACGGTGTCCCGGTAGAGCGCGTAGGACTTGTCCTTGAGCGCGTCGCGCGTCGTCGCCTCGAACGCGTCGAGCACCGCCATCGCGGTCTCCGCGTCGGGAGCCGAGCGGACCGCGGCATCGACGAGCGCAAGCGCGAACGGGTTGCGCGCAAGGCCCTCGCGCACGAGCCGCTCGCATCCGCGCGCGCGCTCGGATTCGCCGAGCTCGTTCCACGCGCGCAGCAGCACCAGCGAGTCGACGAACGACTCGAGGTCATGGTTCACCGCCCAGGCGACCGACTGGTGGAACACCATCGGGCGTCGGCCGCCACGGTCGTCGTAGTTCCATCCGGCGTGGACCGAGGTCACCTCGTCGCCACCCGTCGCGTACTGGCCGCCCTTGCAGCGGAACGCTCCCGTCTTCGCATCCTGCTCCATGAACACGATCGCGCAGTGCCCGGGCTGACCGGCGGTCGATGCAGGCACGCCGCAGATGCGGTTCGTGCGCGCTCCGATGTTGCCCATCGTGCCGCACACGCCTCCGTCCTTCCACATCATCTGGATCGAGCCGTAGCTGAACGCGTACGGCGCGACGCGTCGCGCGCTCTGCATGTCGAACTGCTGCGCGATCCCGCCGATGTACTCGCCGTAGGTGCGGAACTCGCCGCGGTCGCGGAACTTCTCCCAGATCTCCTCGCGCTCGCGCAGCGGCTGGTCGTCGGCCGCGAGCATCAGCGTGAGCGGCCACGGCGCGTTCAGCGGAAACTTGGGCCACTTGCGCGCCTCGCGCTCCTCGGCGGAGAACTGGTGGCGGTCGTTGCGGATGAACCACGCCATCGACTCGCTCGCGCTCGGCGCGCGGTCGCGTTCGGCGGGCATGCGTCCCTTCGCGCGGTAGGCGTCGTGGAAGAGCTCGTGCGCCGCCTTGATCCGCTCGCGCAGGTCCTTCTCCTTGATGCCATCCTTCGCGTACCAGTGCACCGCGCGATCGCCGCAGTCGATGCGGACCTCCGGATGCCCGTGCGCGGTCATGTAGGCGTTGAACTCGGCCTGCAGCGCGGCCGATGCGATCACATCGGCTCCGTAGGGTGCGCGCTTCACCGTGCGCATCACGGTGACGGCCTTGCCCTGCGGCTTCGCGACGCCCTTCTCGTCGTACTCGAGCGGCGGAAGCTCCTTGCTCGCGACCTCGACCTCGATCTCGTCATGGTCCTCGAGGAAGTTGATGATGTGGTCGTTCGCATCGAGCGCGCGCGATGCGTCCTTCGTGTCGACCGGCATGCGCGGATCGCCTGGGATCTCCAGCACGAGGCGCGCGCGCGGCGAGATGTCGGGCAGCGCGCGGTCGGCATCGGCCTGCGCGTCGCCATCGTTCCAGCCCGAGGCCTTGCGCGGCGTCGGCAGGTACGACTTCTGGATCGCGAAGGCGAGCGCGAGCTGCGTGTACTCGCGGCGCACGATGTCCTCGCCGAGATCGATCTCGAGCGAGCGCAGGCCGAGGAGGACGGGCAGTGGATCCTGGCGGCATCCGTACACCGATGCCTTCACGAGCGGGTCGGAGTCGACCCACGCGAGGAAGTCCTTCGGCAGCTCGAGGCCCTGCGCGCGGGCGGCCTCGAGCGTGCGCTTGCGCGCGGCGGCGAGATAGGCCTTCGTGGAGGGAAGTGCGCTCGACGGGATCGCGGTCGTCCCAGGCACGGTCGCTGCGACGGGAACCACGGAGGCGCGAACGGACAGCGCGGAGGAGCCCGCTGCGGCGATTGCGGCCGCAACGACGAGGGTTCGGAAGAACTGCATGGAGCGAATGCTATCGCGAAGCCTGCTGGATCTCGCCCATCAACTTGCGGAGCGCAGGATGATTCGGCGCGATCCGGCCAACCTCGGCGGCGGCCGCCCGGGCCGTCGCGATGTCTCCGGCGCGAAGCGAGAGCACCGCGATCAGGAGATGCGGCTCGGGATTCAGCGGTTCCGCGTCACGCAGGCGCTCGGCGAGCATGCGCGCCTCGACATGGGCGCCCGCCTTGTCCATCGTGGCGATCGCCTTCTTCAGGCTTGGGCCCGCGCCACCCGGACGCGCGGCATCGGCGGCGGCGATCGCCGTCGCCGCATCGCTCCAGCGTCGCTGCGCGAGTCGGATGCTGCCGATCAGCTCGAGGCGCGTCGATTCGGCGTCGCCCTCGCAGGCGAGCGGCTCGAGCGCGGCGACGATGGGCTCGAGGGCTTCGGGAGTCGACGCCTGCCGCGCCACGATCGTCGCGCGCACGATGGCGACATCGCACTCGGGCGCACCGCCGGCCGCGGCTTCGTCGAGATGCTTCGCGGCGGACGCGTGGTCGTTCGACGAGACGGCGAGCTGCGCGCGCATGAGCGCGACGCGACCCTTCGACGCGTCGTCGTCGGTCCGCGCGACCACCTCGAGCTCGGCATTCGCGCGCGCGGCGTCTCCCGCCCGCATCGCCTCGTAGAAGCGCTCGATCGCAGCGGCCTGTCCGAGCCGGATGGCGCGCAGGTCGCGCAGCCATGGATCGAGCCAGTCCGCGCGCGTGAAGCGACCCGCGCCAAGCAGCGCGCTCGCCTCGTTCTCGCGACCCTGTGCGCGCAGCGACGCCGCGAGGATCCCGTAGAGATGGCCGTTGCGCGGATTGATCGCGAGGCCCGCGCGCGCGGCCTGCTCGGCCGTGGCCCAGTCGCCCGCCTCGCTCGCGACCTGCGCGAGCGCCGCGTGCGCACGCATGTCGCGCGCGTCGAGCGCGACGGCCGCGCGTGCGGCGGCGACCGCTTCCTCGAGCCTGCCTTCCGCGGCAAGCAGCAGCGCGAAGCGCCATTGGACCTGCGGAGTCCTGCTCGACGCCGCGAGCGGTGCGATCGCCTCGACGCTCGCCGTCGTCTCGCCCGCGTCGCTGAGCGCGACGGCGCGCAGGTACGCCGCGCGCTCGAGCTGCGGATCGCCGTCCGCGAGAAGCGCCACCGCACCCGCGTAGGCGGCGGCCGCGCCGGCGGGCTCGCCGTGCGCAAGCAGCGTGTCGGCGAGCGCAAGCCAGGCCTTTCCCGCGGTGCGGTCCGACGCGAGCGACGACGAGAGTTCATCGATGCGCGCGCGAACGCCGGGATCGAGTGCGGCGGGATCGGTCGGAGCGGGGATCTCCGCGGGAACCTGCGGTCGGGGCAACGAGGGGCGCGGGGGCGCGGACTGCGCACGCTGTGCGTCGGGCGTCGCCTGCGGCGACACGCCCACACCGGACGGGGGAAGCGCCGGCGTCGCATCCACTCCGCTCGCATCCGGTGTCGCGGTCGATCCCGGTGCCGTGGGTGACTCGCCGCCGCCGCACGAGAGCATCGCCATCGCCAAGCCCGCGGCGATCGCGAGCGAAGTCGGCGCACCCATGCCGCGCCGCATCATGGCTTCGACTCCATGACTCCCCCATCGCTCGCGTCCTTCGCGGCCTTCGCCTGCAGCGTGTGCCATCGTCCCGCCTCGAGCGGGCCGAAGTTCTCCTTCGTTCCATCGCCCCAGACGACCTCGATGCGATCGACCGATGCCGCATCGCCGAGTCCGAAGTGGAGGCGCGGATCGCTGCTCGTCGCGTAGCTCGCGCCCGTGCGCATCGACGCGCGCTGCGTGCGGCCGCCCGCCTCGATCGCGACGCGCGCGCCCACGGCGCGGCGTCCGCGCGCATCGCGCAGGTCGAGCCCGATCCACGCGCCGCGCTTCGGTGTGTCGTTGCGCAGGAGCATCGGCGCGCCGTCCATGTTCCCGACCACGATGTCGAGATCGCCGTCGCCGTCGAGATCGCCCGACGCGGCCGCGCGCCCGGATTCGATCCGCAGCGCGCCGAGCGCGATTCCCGCATCGATCCGCTTGAAGCGTCCGTTCGCCAGCCGCTCGAACACCGCGTCCGCCTCCGCGAGCGGATGCTGCCCCTCGGGCGCATCGCGCTTCAGGCTCACGCGCCCGCACGCCTCGAAGAGATCGAGGTCGCCGTCGTGATCGAGATCGACGAGCAGCACACCCCAGCGCGTCCGCTCGCGCGTCGGGCCCGAGAGTCCGAACTTCGCCGTCGAATCCTGGAAGAAGCGCTCCATGTTCAGGTAGAGCGAGTCCGACTGCCGCTCCATGTTCGTGATGAGCACATCCTCGCGTCCGTTGCCATCGAGGTCCGCGATCGCGACGCCCATGCCCGCCTTGGGAACGCCGGTGAGGTCCATCGCGCAGCCGAGCTTCAGCGCCACATCGCGGTAGACGACGGGACTCGCCGACGCCGCATCCGGCGCGGGCTCCGCGGTCCACAGCGCATTGGGCAGCCCGTCGTTCGCGACGAAGAAGTCGATGCGCCCATCGAGGTTCCAGTCGAGCGCCGCGACGCCGAGTCCGGTGCCCTTCGCACCAGCGATACCTGCGGCCGCGGCGATGTCGGCGAAGGTGCCGTCGCCGCGGTTCAGGTAGAGCAGATCGGACACGGGTGCGTTGATCGAGGTCGGCGAGCAGTAGTCGACGAGCCCGCCCGGGCCCGTGCAGACCTTCTCGATCTCGGGTCCCCAGTCGAGGTAGCGCGTCACGAAGAGATCGAGGTCGCCATCGGCGTCGATGTCTGCGAACGCCGCGCTCGCGGAGAAGCCTCCGTCGCCGAGACCCGCTGCGGCCGTCGCATCGGTGAAGCGGCCGCCGTCGTTGCGCAGCAGCGTGTCGGGGCCGATGTTCGAGAGATAGAGGTCGTCGTCGCCGTCGCCGTCGTAGTCGCCTGCGACGACCGACACGGTGTAGGCGGCGACCGTCGGCAGCGCCTCGGCGGAGACATCGGTGAAGCGCCACCCGCCGTCGTTCCGGTAGAGCGCGCTGCGCGCCGTCGCGTCCGCCGTCGCCGCACCGCGCGCGGTCGGCAGCGTTCCTGCCTGACCGAAGAAGAGGTCGAGGTCGCCGTCACCGTCGTAGTCGATGAGCGCGACCGAACCGCCGACCTCCTCGGCGATCGGGTACTTCCCCTCGACATGTCCGGAGCGGTGGATGAACGCGACACCCGTTTCGGCCGCGGGAATGGCCGCGAGCCACGGCCCGTCGACCACCGCCGCCGACAGCGCGCCCGCGGCGCATGCCGCGGCGACCACCGCGGGATTCACCGTCACGCGCACGCTCATCCGCGTCGAGCCTCCATGGCCGCCCGCCATTCGGCCTCGGGCACGCTGCGTACCTTCGCCTTGCGGACCAGCGCGTCGAGCATCGCCTCGGCGATCACCTCGGCGGCGAACTCGTCGTAGCGGCCCGACTTCACGAGCGATGCGCGGAACTCCTCGGGGCGCACGCCGCGCCGCGCCGCGAGATCGGCGATGCGCGCGTTGATCGTGCCTTCGCCGACATCGACATCGCCGCCCGCGGGAATCGACTGCAGGATCACGCGCTCGCGCGCGGCCGCCTCGCACTCGCGCTGGACTTCCCCGCGCATCGTCGCCCACTCGGCGTCGGCGCGGTCGTCGTTCCATCCGCGCGTCCGTGCGACCGCTCGGAACTCGGCCTCGATGCGCGACGCGAGCACCCTCGCGCGGCACTCGGGCACGCCGATCGCGAACATTCCCGGAAGCAGGCGCGACATCTGGTCGCGCAGCGCCGCGCGCACGCTCTGGGTGCGCTGCTGCTCGAGCGCGAAGCGGATCTGCGTGCGGAGGCGCGCCTCGTTCGAGGTTCCGTACTGCGCGAGCACCTCCTCGACGGTCGCGGGTTCGATCGCCGCGACCGACTTCACGGTCACCGCGAGAAGCGCGGTCCGGCCGCGCAGCGCCCGTGCGGGGTAGTCCGGCGGGAACACCGACTCGATCGTCCTCGACTCGCCGGCGTTCATGCCCACGAGCGCATCCGCCGCACCCGCGAAGGCGGTGCCGAGGGCATGCAGCGCATCGCCCGAATCGACCACCGCCGTCAGCGACGGCTCGGAATGGATCGGGCGCTCGCCCTCGCCGAGGCGGATCTCGAGCGACAGGACGACCTCGGATGGTCGCGCGATCTCGGACGCGGGCAAACGCTTTCCGGCCTGCACCCGCTGGCGCTGCATCTCGGCCTCGACGAGCTCGTCGGTGATCGCACCCTCGGGTTCGAGCAGCTCGCCGGGAATCTCCTCCGGATACTCGAGCTTCGCGGCCGTATCGACGACGAGCTCGAGGTTGAAGTCGTGGTCCGTCGACAGGCGCGGCTCCTTCGCGCCGCGACGCATCATCGGCGCCGTCACGATCCGGATCCCATGCTCCGTCGCCGCGCAGTGGCACAGGAAGCGCATGAGCTCCGACTTCACCTCCGCGAGATCGGCCTCGCGGCCGGCGCGCCGCATCTTCTTTCGGAAGCGGCGGACGAGCGCGGCCGGTACGCGCGCGCGGATCGTCCCGTGCACCTCGCTGGCGGCTTCGTAGGAGAGTCCGCACTCGGCGGGATCGATGGGTGGTTCGTTGGCACTCACGAAGTCGAGTCTAACGCAGCAAACCGTTGAGGCGCATCGTCTTCGTATACTCGGGGCATGAAGCCTTCGTCCGCGAACCAAGGGAACTCGCCGGGCCAGGGGACCTCCTCCGGCCAGGGCGCATCGTCGATCCGCTCGCTGCTCGACCGCGGGCTCCTCGACCTCGCGCTCGAGCAGGCGCGCGAGGCGACCGCGAAGTCGCCCAACGATCCGCAGGCGTGGCAGCAGCTCGCGATGGCGCTCGCCAAGTACCGCGACTTCAACGGTGCGGTCGAGGCACTCGAGCAGGGGCTTCGCGTCTCACCCGGCGCCATCCCGCTCCTCGTCGAACTCGCGGCCGCCACGCTCAACAACGGCGAGGTCGAGCGTTCGATGGAGCTCACGCGCGTCTTGCGGGCGAGCATGGCCGGCAACCCGTGGCCCATCCTCAACGAGGCGCAGGTCCACCTGCGCCGTAATCACTTCGCCGAAGCCGAGGCGACGCTCCTCGCGGTCCCCGAAGGCCAGCGCGACCCCGTCGAATGGGGCATCTCGATGGGCACCGTGCTCGTGGCCCGCAAGGACTGGGGACGCGCCGAGGATGTGCTGAACGGCGTCGTCGCGTCCGAGCGTGCCACGAACATCGGCAAGGCGCTCGCGCTCTTCCAGGTCGCGAAGTTGCGCGAGAAGCAGGGCGACTACGACGGATCGTGGGCCGCGGCCACCGAGGCGCACCGGCAGGTCAACCGGCCGACCACCGCCGACCGCTACCGCCGCGAGGCCGAGGCCATCCGCGAGGTCATGCACCGCTCGGCCCTCGAGGGATGGGCGCGCGCCACCGAAGCATGCGAGGAAGCGGTGCTCATCGTCGGCATGCCGCGCTCGGGCACCTCGCTCCTCGAGCAGGTCCTCTCGATGCACCCCGATGTCGCGAACGCCGGCGAGCTGGCAATCGCATCGACCCTGGAGCGGCAACTACCGCTCCGGACCGACTCGTTCCTCGCCTGGCCGAAGTGCATCGCCGACATGCAGGAGCCGGACGCCGACGCGATGCAGGCGATGTACCGCCGCGAGCTCCAGGTGGTCGGGAAGGGGAAGAAGCGCGTCACCGACAAGTCGCTGCTGCTCGTGTTCCAGCTCGGCTTCATCAGTCGCCTGCTGCCTGGCGCCCGCTCGATCATGCTGCGGCGGAACCCGCTCGACAACATCGTCTCGTGCTATACGACGCACCTCGCCTGCCTCGGACACGCCTACACCAGCGATGTCAAGGTCCTCGCGGAGGTCTGGAAGCTGCGCGACGAACTGCAGGACTTCTGGATGGAGAACCTCGATCCGGTTCCCCTCGACCTCCACTACGAGTCACTGGTCTCCGACCAGGAGGCCCAGACCCGGCGGCTGCTCGCGCACCTCGACCTTCCGTGGAACGATGCGTGCCTTCGGTTCCACGAGAGCGACCGCGTGGCGCGCACCATCTCGTTCGATCAGGTGAACCAGAAGATGTACACCTCGTCGGTCGAGCGGTGGAAGCGCTACGAGAAGCACCTTGGTCCTGCAATCGAGATTCTTGGACTCTGATGAGGAGTCGGGATGTGCAAGTCTCTGAAAGAAATGGACTTGAGTTTGAAGGCGAATTCGCGGCAGGAAGCGCCCCAGGCGTCGGATTATGACACGGCGGTCGGAAAACGCGTTGTTTTCAGATCCCCCTCTTGCCCGTGATCGGTCTCGGACTACCTTCGTGAAGTCTAGGAGAGCTGTCCGCTCTCTCTGACGGGATGGAGGGCACATAGGGAAGTATGTTCTGTCCCAGCGTCGCTCGTTGAGCGGCGTGTCCCCTTTCTGTTTGGAGATGAGCGATGAAGCGATTTGCCCTGACTGCAGCAGGTATCGCGTCGGCAGCCGTCGTTGCGACGAGCTCGGCCGATGTGACCGTTTCCTTTGACACCGGTCTGATCACCGGTCTCACCGTCGTCGGCGTGCAGGGTGGCCTTTCCGGCACCCTGACCGGCATGGATATCTCGGTGAACTTCTACAACTCGGCCTCGTCGGGCGTGTGGGCCTCTGACCTCCTCGTGGCGGTCTCGGACGGCACCTCGGTCGCCGGCATCGAGTGGGGCGGCTTCAACGCCTCGTTCGGCTATGTCGACGGCGGCTCGTTCTCGTGGTCGCCCTCGTACGGCAACTACAGTGCGAGCTTCTCCGGCTACAACGTCGCCGTCAACAACGGCTCGCTCGTCGTCGCCAACGGCTGGTCGACCAGCCCGGGTGGCGCGTGGTCGGGCACCATCACGCTCTACGGCGTCGATGTCCCCGCTCCGGGCGCGATCGCGCTCCTCGGCCTCGCCGGCCTCGCTGGCCGTCGCCGCCGCTGAGTTTCCTTCCGGAAGCATCATCACGAAGGCCAGCCCTCGGGCTGGCCTTCGTGCC
>JBEAQW010000276.1:0-3702 GCA_041163725.1 Planctomycetota bacterium | reverse complement strand
CGGCCCGCCCCCCTTGAGCCGCGGCCGATGCAGCGGCGACCTCCGCGGATCGAGGCTCGATCCCGCAGTTGTACTGGGGACGAACCCATAAATGCCCTCCGCACGAACGGATCAGGCGACTTCCATCTCCTTAGTCACGCACTCGCAGCAGAGTTTCGCAATCTAACCGCCTGCATGTACGCAACTTGCAAATCCGCGCTCTTCTTCCACGGGTACCCGCCCGTCTGAGGGTACCGACTCGCCTCTTCGTCCGGGGAGGGTCCGGCAGTGGATTCGTCCCCACGCCGCGTGTCGGGGCACCTGGAGAGGTGACCAATGGTTTCGTCGTCATCGAATGTGCGCTTCGGCGCGCTGGCGTTCATCGTCTCTGCGATGGTTGCGCCTTCTGCGCTCGGTCAGTTCGTCGAGCCTTCGCTCAAGACCTTCACCCGGCCCGAGCCGCTCAATCTGAACGACTACATCGCGGATCGCGATGCGGCGATCCGACTTGGCAAGGCCCTCTTCTGGGATGTGCGCCTCGGTAGCGACGGACAGTCGGCCTGCGCGACATGCCACCACCAGGCCGGCGCCGACTCGCGGGTGACGAACATCGCCCATCCGGGCGCTGACGGCATTTTTACGCCGGGCTGCGTTCCGGGCGCGCCCATCCCGGGCAACATGTTCCCCACGACGCGCTTCGAGAACCCTGCCGACCGCTTCAGCCTGCGCACGCTCAACCTCGATGATGTCGCGGGCTCGCCGGGCGTTCTGAAGGAGGCCTTCATCGCCCTCGACGCGAACGGCAACGAGATCTGCAAGCCGCTCGAGGAGACGGTGTTCACCGCCGATGGCGTGAAGCACCGCCAGGTCACGGGCCGAAACAGCCCGTCGACCATCAACGCGATCTTCCAGGTGCGCCAGTTCTGGGATGGCCGCGCGAACGCGTGGTTCAACGGCGTCAACCCGTTCGGACCGGTGGATGACACCGCCCGCGTCTGGCGCATCAACCCGGAGACGGGCGCGACCGAGCAGGTCCAGATCGTCATCGACCACGCCTCACTCGCATCGCAGGCCGTCGGCCCCGTCACCAGCGATGTCGAGATGTCCGCGCATGGCCGCGGCTGGGTCGATGCCGCGAAGAAGCTCCTCGATGATCCGGCGCTCATGACGCAGAAGGTCGACCCGACCGACAGCGTGCTCGGCGCATACGCCACGGCGGACAACGGCCTCGTGCTCACCTACGACGAGATGATCCGCGCCGCGTTCAAGCCGGACTGGTGGAACGGCGGAACCGTCGAGGCGGGTGTGTCGCAGATGGAGGCGAACATGTCGCTCTTCTTCGGCCTCGCCGTGCAGATGTACGAAGCGACCCTCGTGTCGGACGACTCGCGCTACGACCAGTGGGTCGACCTGAACGGCCCGATGGGCGGCATGCCCGGCCTGCTCACCGAGCAGGAGCTCCGCGGCCTGCGCCTCTTCTTCAACCTCGATCCCGCACTGCCCGCGACGAACTGCCGCGAGTGCCACATCACCTCGATGTTCACGGTCGCGACCTACGCCGGCAAGATCGGCGGAACGGTCCAGGCCGGCATCGGCGCGTTCCCCCCGGGCACGCCCGACGGTGACGGCGACCTCGTTCCCGATGTGATCGACGCCTTCCCGGCCGATCCGACGGAGTGGGTCGACACCGACGGCGACGGCATCGGCAACAACGCCGATCCCGACGACGACAACGACGGCATCCCCGACGAGCTCGATCCGGCTCCGCTCGAGCCGGGCGTCGGCCCGCAGCCGCCGGCCGATCCGCGCATGGCTCCGATGCCGCTCGCGTTCATGCCGGACCTCACCGCCGACATCCTGGCGACCCGCGTGTTCCAGGAGCCGCCGCTCGGCATCGAGCCCTTCATCCAGGAACTGAACTTCCCGCTGCTCGGACAGGGCATCGATGTCTACGACCCCGCGGGTGAACTCCTCGCCCACATTCCGCTCGGAACGCGGGAGAGCTACCCCTGCATCCACAACGAGGTCGTCATGACCCCGGTGCCGCAGTACGGCGTCGACGCATTCATCGAGACGGTGGTGTCGGTCATCGACTGCCAGATGACGCTCGAGGTCCTGATCGTCGCGTTCCCCTACGGCGACTATCCGATGTCGATCGACGGCGTGAGCCGCGGCGTCCTCAAGTCGATCCCCGGCGTCGTGTACGACGAGGGCTTCTACAACATCGCCGTGCGTCCTCCGGGAGAGGATCCCGGCGTCAATGGCCTGCACCCGAACGGCACCCCGCTGTCGACCTCGCGTCGCGCGGCCGGCACGACCTTCCTCCCCGAGTTCGGCGATGTCGGCGACATCACGGGGCTCTCGATCCAGGTCGACAACGCCTTCAAGACCCCGACGCTCCGCAATGTCGAGCTCAACGGCCCCTACTTCCACAACGGTGGCGTGGCCACGCTCGAGGATGTCATCCGCTTCTACAACCGCGGCGGCGACTTCCACGAGGAGAACCTCGCGTCGATCGCTCCCGCGATGAAGGCGATGGATCTCGACGAGTCGCACATCGCCGACCTCGCGGCGTTCCTCCGCACGCTCACCGACGAGCGCGTGCGCCTCGAGCAGGCGCCGTTCGACCACCCCGAGCTTCCGCTCCCGGGCGCACCCACGCTCCCCGCGGTCGGAATCGACGGTCGCACGATCAACCAGCAGCCGCTGCGCAGCTTCGCGGCGAATGTCCAGGACGATGACCTCGACGGCATCCTCGGCCAGTTCGACAACTGCCCGAGCGTCGCGAACCCGCTCCAGGAGAACAACGACGGCGACGGCTTCGGCGACGCATGCGACGCCGACGACGACAACGACCTCGTGGCCGACATCGACGATGCGTACGCGTTCGACGGCGCGAAGTCGGACATCGATGCGGGCATCGACCCGACCTCGATCGGCTCCTTCCTCGGCACCGCGATCGCGGCGACCGCGGACGGCACCGGCATGTCGGTCGACCAGCTCATGGCGATCGCCGACGGCGCCGACCACATCCGTCCCGACGGCATCGGCGGAACCTTCACGCTCACCGCGGCGCTGAGCGAGACGCAGATCGCGGCGATCCTCGCCAAGGCTGCGCCCGCGACCGCGTTCGACGGCGGCGCCGCCATCACGGTCGACGCCGCAGGCATGACCTCGTCGCAGCTCGCGTCGGTCGGCTCCCGCGTCGCAGGGCTCGTTTCGATCGAGAATCTCACGATCGACGCGAACCTGAGCGCGGCCACGATCGCCGCACTGGTGTCGAAGGCTGCGGCCGGAGAGACCACCGTGCTCGCCACGGGCATGACCGCGGCGCAGGTCGCGGCCAGCGTCTCGGGCGCGAATCCCGTGTCGATCTCGGGCATGGTCGCGGTCGACGCGTCGATGAGTGCCGCGGATCTCGCCGAAGTGGCGACGAGCCTCGGCGCGACCGGCGTCATCGATGTGGCCGCCGCCGGCATGGATGCGGCGCAGATCGCGGCGCTCGCCTCGGGCAGCTCGCTCATCATCGATGGGCGCGCCACAGTCGCGGCGGGCGAGGTCTTCACGGTCGACATCAGCCTCGGCACGATGCCGGTGGCCGCCGTCGGCGTGCAGGCCCGGCTCCTCTTCGACGCCTCGCTCGTCGAGTATGTGCCGAGCGAGTTCGGCATCGGCGGAACGGTGTTCCCCCAGACCATCTTCGAGATGGCCACGGCGGGCGCC
>JBEAQW010000275.1:0-3502 GCA_041163725.1 Planctomycetota bacterium | reverse complement strand
CTGCTCCCATCGTCAACCTCCCAGTGTCGCCGCTTGCCGCCGCGATTCACTCGCCGCGAGCGTGCGAAAACGATGACGCGGCAGGAGCCGCGCCGCGCAGACCAGCCGTCGCGATTCACTCGCGGCGAGCGTGCCAGAGCGAGGACGCGGCAAGAGCCGCGTCGGAGCGCTCAACTCACCGGCCAGCCGCCGCGATTGACTCGCGGCGAGCGTGCGAAAGCGAGGACGCGGCAGGAGCCGCGCCCACGCGGGAAAATCACGGACACTTCTGGAAGTACACGATCCGCGGCTGATCCGACGGGCTGTTGCAGTTGCTGCGGTCGACGCACATCACATAGCGCGAGTCGTCGACGATGAGGTCCTTCCGGGTGCCATCCCAGATGCCCTTCACATCGTCCTGCTTCACCTGGCGGATCTTGAGGTACACGGTGAACACATCGCTCCTCGTCGTGACGAGGTTCGAGATGCCCTTCACCATGAGGTTGAAGTCCTCGGCGTCGCCGAGCGGCTCGTCGTGCTGCTTGAACGGGATGACCGGATCCGGGTCCGGCGTGATCGCGCCGAGGATGTCCTCGGGAAGCTGACGCGGCCGCGGGTTCGTGCGGTCGGTGGCCCAGGAGTAGCCGATGTCGAAGTCGCCGAACCCACCCGTCGCGTAGTCGGCGTACGGGTCGTATCCGAGCCAGCGCGTCGTGTAGCTCGCGCGCAGGCCGGGCGGGACGCTCTCGTCGGGCAGACGGTTCAGGAGCATCAGCTCACCGATCGAGGCGAATCCGCGCTCGCCGCGCATCGACGGGAAGAACCTCGGCAGGTTGCCCGGGAAGATCGCACCGAGACCGCCGCTCGTCACCTGACTCGGCGACAGGCCGCGGTCGGCGTAGGTCGGCAGCAGGCTCGTGTTGAACGGCGTCGGCGCTCCGAAGAGCCCGCGCTCGCGGTACGAACGGATCGCGTCGACGAGGTGCGAGTACGGCGAGCTGCCCTGGTTGTTCTTCGCAAGCCGAGTCATGAGCGGCATCGCCTGGATCACCTCGGGCGGCGCCGTGTTCAGGTTCACGAGTCCGCGCGTCGGAGTTCCCGAGAAGCCGCCGGCGAGGCGGAAGCTCCGCTCCTCGGCGCGCGCGCGGTCGAACGCATCGTTCGCATCGGCGTTCACATTGCGGTCGAACGCGTTGCGTCCGGGGCCGTCGATCGTCAGTGCGTCGAGCAAGGCCACGCCCATCGGGAGCGCGGGCCGCCACGGTCGGTAGCCGTTGACGGGCGCCGGCGGATTGGTCGTCGAGTTCGGATCGAAGCGCCCGCCGATCACGGGCGTACCCGGATCATCGATCGCCAACTCGCCCGGAGGACGGATCCAGAGGCGGTTCACATAGATGCCCGTGCCTGGATAGAACTCGCTGTCCGGATCGTCGTCGAGCATGATCTCCGAGAAGGTGCGGAGCGTCTCGGGGTTGCCGCCCCAGCCCTCGAAGACATGGCCCCAGAGGAACACATCGAAGATCTCGGCCGTCTGCTCGAAGTCCGAATCCTTCTGCGTCATCTGGAACGGGATCTGCGCGGTCAGGATGTTCTGGAAGCGCTCCCAGTCACCGCGGCTGCAGCCCTTGTTGCCGATCATCCACTCGAACTGCGAGCCGCCGATCTCGACGATCCCGTGGCAATCCTGCGGATAGACATCGCCGGGCGCCGAAGCCAGTCCGAGGCTCGGGAGGAACGGCATCGGGCCCGCGCCGAGCGCGGAGATGACCTCGGTGCCGCCGGGCGCGATCGCGACCTGGTTCGTGAAGAACACCGGCTTGCCGCGGAGGTTGCGGCCGAACATGTCGACGAAGGTGAAGTTCACCCAGCGTCCCTGTCCGGTCTGGTCGCCGTCCGGATCGTCGCCGATCTTCCAGCAGTCGCCCTTGTACTGGTTGTCCTGCGGGGCGCCGTTCACCGAGACGCCGTCCCACAGCCGCTCGGCGCGCACGGGCTCGGTCGCCATGCTGAACACATACCGTGGCGAACGCTCCAGCGCGGAGATGCGCTTCTGCGCCATCGGCACGCCCGCGTCGTCCCACGAATCGACATCCCACGCCCAGATGCGGCTCGCGCGGCACCAGGTCATGTAGAAGTCGTTGTCGCGGATGCGGATGCCCGAGATGTAGCGACGGACGGGATTGGGATCCCAGAAGTAGCGCTGCTCGGGCGGGATGTACGCGGCGTCGGTGAAGAGGCGGTTGACCGCCTCATTGAACTTCACCTCGGGTCCCGTGAACTCGTTATCGAAGCGGTCGACGACGACCTGCACCGGCCCACCGCTCACGCCGGGCGGCGGCGTGATGTTGCGGAGGATGCGGACGGGCTGCTGGTTCGGATCGGTGTAGCGACCGTTCGTCGCGCTCGGTGCGCCGGGCGCGTTGACATCCGTGACGACCCACGCCGCCGTCGCGTCGAACACGAGCGTACGGTCGAGCGGATCGACATCGGGATCGTTCGACGGGCCGCGCGAGTCGTAGAGCGTGGCGTACTCGATCTGACCGTCGCCATCGAGGTCGGTGGGCTGCACGATCGTGCCCTGCACCTCGCCGCGCTCGATGTCGAAGAAGTCGAGGATCGCCGCGCGGAACGCGCCTGCGGGGTAGTCGCCCACGGCGCCTGCCTCGACCGCATACACGATCGCCGTGCTCGGCTTGCCGAGCGTCGCGGCGGGAAGCACCGGATTCGGCCCGTATCCCGCGGCGATGCTGCCGACGGTGAAGTTGAAGATCTTTCCGTAGAACTCGAGTCGGAAGTCGCCAAGCGAGATCGGCGTGTCGTACGGATTCGCGATCTGCACCGCGATGACCGCGGACGGCTCGCTCGAGCTGTCGACGAAGTTCTCGCCGCCGTCATCGATGTCGGGCGGAAGCTCCTCCTCGCCGACCGGCGGATCCTCGCCAGGCCACTGTCCTTCGTCAAAGTCCGACTTGGGGTACACGAGCCCGAAGAAGACCTCCATGATGAAGGGCTGCTTCTCCATGCCGAGGTAGAACCGGTCCTGCCAGTTCGGATCCTGCATCGCGTCGGTCGTCGGCGGGAAGTAGCCGTTCGGGTCGGCCGACGGCGGACTCGGGTAGAGCGGTCGGTCGACCGCAACGCCCGTCGCGCCCACGGTCACCGCCTCGTCGCTCGCGCAGTCGAGATTCGCGACATAGCTCGCGATCATGCTCCGCGTGCGGCGGAAGTCCGCCTGACGGTCGCCGTAGTACGACTGGTACACGGTCTGACCCAGAGAGTTGGTCGTGGTCGCCGTGAGCGTCGTCTCGAGCAGACGGGTCATGTCGCGCCGCCACTGGAACGCAGCGAAGGGATTGCGCGTCAGCGCGGGGTTCCCGTTCCCATCGACATAGAGCGGCTCGCGGAGGTCGACCTTGAACTTCTGGCGCTGCCACTCGTTGAAGTTCGCCTGCTGGAACGCGTTGTAGTCGGGATCGCTCGTCGGGGGTATCGAACCGCCCGCGTTCATGTAGTTGATCTGCTG